>JBMSSY010000005.1:0-27914 GCA_049424605.1 Candidatus Methylopumilus sp. | reverse complement strand
CGTGGGAAAATATTGTCATAACCACCGTGTAAGTAGCTAACAGGATCTGCGCTTGATTCAAGTACATTACCTTCGCTGTCGCGGAGTTCATAAGTCATCGATACTACGGTGTTCATGGCGATTTGCATGATGGGTTCTTTCAAATGGAAAAAATTAGGCCTAAATTCTACCTGAATTATTCTGAGATATCGCAATGCGCTATCATACAAGCATGAAAAAAAATCCAAATTTACATTCTCAACCTCTGACTTTGCTTGGCGGCATTAGCGCTGAAACTTTTCTTAAAGAATATTGGCACAAAAAACCTTTATTGATTCGCGGCGCGATGCCTGATTTTGAAGGTTTCTTAAGCCCCAATGAACTGGCTGGTTTGGCTTGCGAACAAGATGTGCAATCACGCTTAATCTCCTACGTGCAACAACAGTGGAAGCTGGAGCAAGGGCCTTTTGCCGAAAAGCGTTTTGCCAAACTGCCAGAGCGAGATTGGACTTTGCTGGTGCAAAGCGTGAACCATCATTTGCAAGAAGCCAACGAGGTATTACAACAATTTAATTTTATTCCTTATGCCCGCTTAGATGATTTGATGGTGAGCTATGCGCCAGATGGCGGTGGCGTGGGGCCGCATTTTGATTCTTACGATGTATTCCTTTTGCAGGGATGTGGGCAACGCTTGTGGAAAATTAGCGAGCAAGCCGATTTAAGTTTGGTGGAAGGTGCGCCATTACGTATTTTGCAACACTTTAATAGCGAGCAAGAATGGACGCTGTCCGCAGGCGATATGCTTTATTTGCCGCCACATGTGGCGCATTGGGGTATAGCTATTGGCGATTGTATGACTTATTCGATAGGCTTTAGAGCGCCATCGGCACAGGAGTTGGCAGGGGAGTTTCTCAATTATTTACAAGAGCATCGTACATTTTCAGGCCGATATGCAGACCCCGACTTAACTGTGCAAGCGCATCCAGCAGAGGTGGGGGAGGATATGGTTAAACAAGTTGCTACTATATTGAATGGCTTGCAATGGCGTGATGCCGACGTGGCGGATTTTTTAGGGCAATATTTATCAGAGCCTAAATCGCATATTGTGTTTGATGCGCCCAGCAAGATCACACAACAGTCTTTTGAAAAGCGTGCCCAAGCCCAAGGCATAGCGCTTAGCTTTAAAAGCCAGTTACTAAAAGTTAATCATATTTATTATTTAAATGGAGAAGCGCTTGATTTGGACGCGACTTCAGATAATTTGATGATGAAACTGGCTGATAATAAGACTTTGTCCGCCGCAGAGATTGCGCTGGCAGCGAGTTCAGACGCGGTGTTGATGGCTCAAATGTATCAATGGTATTTGTCGTGTTACATTAATCTGTTAGCTGCTAAACAAACATCAAAGCAAATATCATCAAGATGAAATCTTACAGAAAGATGACATTTACTTAATTAAAAGGTGATTAATTGTTAAAAAAGTAGTGTTTTTTTTGAGGGATGCTGTTAAAATTTTCCCACTCGGTGCTTATATGTACCGTACTGGTTTATTTTTTTATACATTAAGGAAATTTAAAATGACACGTTCTGCTATCCTTGCTGCTTTGTTAGCTCTTGCTTTAACTGCTTGTGGTCAAAAAGAAGAAGCTGCTCCTGCTGCTGATGCTGCTCCTGCTGCTGAAGCTGCTGCTCCTGCTGATGCAGCTCCTGCTGCTGATGCTGCTGCTCCTGCAGAAGCTGCTCCTGCTGCTGAAGCTAAGTAATTTAGCTAGAGTTCATAGTTAGTTCGCTAACTTAAACTCAAAAAAAGCCGACTTTTAGTCGGCTTTTTTGTTGTCTGTGAGACCATCATTTTAGCCAGCACAGGCTATGCTAAATCTCTCGCCAATCAAAGCCAGTGGCTTGGTTGGCAATGCCTATCCAATCGCTTTCACAGTTGAGCGCGCCGCTCAGTGCGCTAATCGCCAATTCAGGTTTATTGTTTTTCTCACTTAAATGCGCTGCCACAATATGTTTGAGCTGATGATTGTCTAATTTTTTAAGAATATTTGCCGCACTCAAGTTATCAAGATGGCCTAATCTACCGCTCACTCGTTGTTTGAGTGATGCTGGGTAAATGCCATTCATTAACATATCCATATCATGATTGCACTCCAGCACTAGGCCGTGACATCCGCTCAGCATGGTTTGGATGTGAGGGGTTGAGCAACCAGTATCAGTTAATACCCCCAGTTTTTTATCGCCATTGGAGAATGTGTATTGAACTGGCTCACGCGCATCATGCGGCACAGGAAATGGAGACACTTGGATTTCATTGATAGCAAAACTGCTGTGGCTATCAATCACGCGCAAATCAAGCGGCTCAGTCGGCATAATGCGTTCAACCATGGTCAGCGTGCCGTGGGTGAGCCAAACGGGAATACGATATTTTTTGGCGAGCTTAAATACACCACCTGCGTGGTCTTCGTGCTCATGGGTAATCAGGATGCCGCTGAGTTGATCGGGTGTGAGTTGGATACGAGCAAGACGTTGCTCGGTATCTCGCAATCCAAAACCACAGTCTAGTAACAGCCTAGTTGTTCCTTGTTCAACAACTAGGCCATTGCCAGCGCTACCACTGCCGATTGAGGAGAACCTCATGTAGGGTGCGCTTGAATTATTTTAACTGCTCGTAAAGCAAGTTGATGATGACATTGGCTGTGCTAGATTTGTTGATATTGCCTGCATTGTCAACAATCGTTACTTTAGAGCCGTGCTCGCCATCTTCTTCAACTTTGACGCGGTATTGTTTAGATGGATCAACCGCGGTCTTTTCTGCTGGTTTCCAGAATTTGAGTTTTTCTGTCAGTGAAGAATCTTCTTTTTTAGCTTCAGGTACAGGCTCAGGTTTTGCCGCCTCTTTGTCTTTATCATCGCCCCAGAATTTCAAGTTATCCAGCAAGCCTTTTTTATTTTTTGGCGAGGTGTCGATATCCACATCGGTGTAACGCACAAAGTAAACACCATTAGCACGGTTTTTATCTTCAACAACAAAGCCTACACGGTCTAAAGCCAAGCCTACACGTCGCCATGCGCGATCAAACTCATCATTTACGGCTAAAGTCACTGTGCCGTCAGGCGCTTTGTTTAATGAAGCGCGAAGTTGGGTGGTGCTGTTAGCCATAATGCTACGTGACTTTTGGTCTTCAACGCCAAGTCTTACCATTAAGCGGCGGAGTAATTCGGCATCTAAATCTTCTGCATCAGCACGTTCTTTTTCTGCAATTGTTCTTGCTTGATTTTGTGGCGCGTAGCCAGTATCAAACTCGCCCAATCTATTGCGCACTTTGACTTTGCCATCATCAGGCGTATCAGATACGGCGCGGTGACTCATATAGATTTCAGTGCTGCCTTCTTCTTCGCCACGGTCTAGACGAGTGCGGAATTTTTGACGATTAGCAATGGTATTGAGACGGTCTAGCCAGCCTTGGAATTTGTCTAAATAGTTGCCTTTGTCATCTTTGGTTAAACTGCTTGGGTCTACCCATTCAGTTTCCATCACGCCAGTGTCAGTGTTTTCTACCCGAACTGCAAATCCAAGCTCTGCCCAGAATTCACGAATCACAGGCCAGATTTTTTCAGGTGGCGCTTGCACCACTAACCAACGTTGAGAGCCAGCACGTTCTAGGCGAACGCTATCAGGCGTAGGCAAGATTTTTTCTTTTTCTGCTGGATTGTCTTGGCCTTGGCTGAACTCGGAGTAAGTGGTTGAGCCACCTGGCACAGTGTAGGTGTCGTTAGATGAAATAGAAGTCAAATCTGGTGGGACTTCTAGCGGTCTTGAACGGCCAGCGCCTTTATAATCGGGCGTGTTGTTCATGAACGGAATGGAGTCGCAACCGCTCACCGTTAGCGCTAATAAACTAGCTAAAATGATAGGTTTGAGTTGATTTTTATTCATGCAAGGTCTCTTAAAGTGATGCATTATTTGGTTGAAATATTAGCTTGTTTCATGGCGCTTAACAGCGCTTGATGGTGCACTGCTGAAAGTGCTACTAAGGGTAAGCGAATGCCAGTATCAATTAATCCCATTTGATTAAGTACCCATTTAACTGGGATGGGATTGGCTTCGACAAACAGTTTTTGGTGCAAGGCAAATAGTTTTGCGTTGATAGCGCAAGCTTGGATTGCGTTGCCTGACATTGCAGCTACACACATCTCATGCATTAATTTTGGCGCGACATTGGCGGTGACTGAAATAACCCCTTTGCCGCCTATGAGCATTAGCGGCATTCCAGTTGCGTCATCGCCGCTATAAATCGCAAAATCTTTAGGTGCTCGCAAGATTAAATCGGTGCCACGCTCTATGCTGCCAGTCGCGTCTTTAATGCCGACAATATTTTTGATCTCAGCCAGACGTAGCGTGGTGTCATTGTGGATATCCACACCTGTACGGCCTGGTACATTATATAAAATTTGTGGAATATCCACGGCTTCAGCAACGGCTTTGTAGTGCTGATATAAGCCTTCTTGTGTTGGCTTGTTGTAATAAGGCGCAACTAGCAAACAAGCATCTGCGCCTAGTTCTTTTGCTGCTTGAGTTAATTCAATGGCTTCGCGTGTTGAGTTGGCGCCTGTGCCAGCAATCACCGCAATGCGACCCGCAACGTAATCCACCGTTGTTTTGATTAGCTGGCGGTGTTCATCGTAATCCACGGTGGGTGATTCGCCAGTTGTACCGACGATCACAATGCCGTCGGTGCCTGCATTGATATGAAAATCAATGAGCTGATGAAGTGATGGAATATCAAGACTACCGTCCCCATGCATGGGGGTGACAATAGCGACAAAACTGCCTTGCAGCATGATTAAACCTGACAAATTAATAAAATCGCTTCATTTTAACTGAAAGTGAGCTAACAAGAATACGTTTTATTAATGATATTGCTGGAATTATTATCTTAATCATCTGTCCTTATAAACTTATAAGCAAATGCGATTTGTCAGTGAAGGCTTAGGCGTTATGATAGATCGCTCAAATAACCCGCTTATCGGCGCTTGCCTACTAAACGGGGGCGCATAAACGCTGTATAATTGTTGGTTTTTAACCCACAACTTAAATTTTAAGCTGAGGCTATGGTACAAAACTATATTCTGTTGTTCATTGGTGCGGCGCTGGTGAACAATATTGTGTTGGTCAAAATCTTGGGATTATGCCCATTTATGGGCGTATCCAAAAAGCTAGAGGCGTCTGTCGCCATGGCGATGGCAACCGCTTTTGTGTTGACCATAGGTTCGGGAACCAGCTATTTCATTAGCGAATATTTGCTGGGCACAGATCTTTTCTATTTGCGCACGGTTTCATTCATTGTGGTGATTGCGGGCGTGGTGCAATTTACAGAAATGTGGATGGAAAAAAACTCACCCGTGCTTTATCAGGTGCTAGGTATTTATTTACCGCTGATTACCACTAACTGTGCGGTACTTGGCATTCCTTTACTCAATGTTCAGCATAAACATAATCTGCTTGAATCTTTGGTATTCGGCTTTGGCGGCGCAATGGGTTTTTCTTTGGTGTTGATTTTATTTGCTTCTATGCGTGAGCGTTTAGAAGCGGCTGATGTGCCAGTTATTTTTCAGGGAGCTGCCATCGCTATGGTCACTGGCGGCTTGATGAGCCTTGCCTTTATGGGGTTTGCGGGGCTGGTGCGTTAATGTTAACTGCTGTTTATGTGATGATTGCTTTGGCTTTGGTACTCGGCGTTTTGCTGGGCTACTCTGCGCTTAAGTTTAAAGTTGAGGGCGATCCTTTAGTGGCGCGTATTGATGCTATTTTGCCGCAAACGCAATGCGGTCAATGTGGCTACCCTGGCTGTAAACCTTATGCCACAGCGATAGCGGCGGGTGAGGCCGATATTAATCAATGTCCGCCTGGTGGCGATGCTGGCGCACGCGCTTTAGCCGATTTGATGGGTGTGGAATATAAACCACTCAATGCAGAACATGGCTTACCTAAACCCAAGTCTGTTGCACTGATTGATGAAGATGTTTGTATCGGTTGTACGCTTTGTATACAAGCTTGTCCTGTAGATGCGATTTTAGGTGCTGCCAAGCATATGCACACTGTCATCGTTTCAGAATGCACAGGTTGTGAGCTATGCGTTGCGCCTTGCCCTGTTGACTGCATCAGCATGGAGCCTATCGCGGAGTCACCTGATAATTGGAAGTGGCGTTACCCCGTTTATGAGATTAAGCCTGCTAGCTCAGCCAGCAATGCGCAAACTGGCATGAGGCACTAAAAGATATGAATTCTATCGTTAATATTGTGAAGCAAACTTTTGGTTTGGCAGATGCCATTATCACCGTTAATGGTGGCGTGCATCCGCCTGAGCATAAGCAAGAATCCACCACACATCCTATTAAGCAACTGGCGCTACCTAAGCGCTTGATATTGCCTTTGCGTCAGCACGTTGGCAATCTGCCTAAAGTGTTGGTGGCGGTTGGCGATCAAGTGCTTAAAGGTCAATTGTTGGCTGAGGCCGAAGGCAATATCTCGGCTGCCATCCATGCGCCAACTTCTGGCACGGTTGAAGCGATTGAAGATGCTTTGATTCCGCATCCGTCTGGTTTGCCAGATCGCTGCATTACTATTCTTGCTGATGGTCAAGACACTTGGCTTAAGCACGCTTCTGTCGATTGGCGCAATCAAGACCGAGCAACACTGCTGGAAAGTCTGCGCAATTCAGGCATTGTTGGCCTTGGCGGCGCGGCATTTCCAACGCAGGTTAAATTGCGTACCAATGCAAAATCGCATGTGGATACTTTGGTGATTAATGCGGCGGAATGTGAGCCTTATATCACTTGTGACGACATGCTGATGCGCGAACGTGCTGACCAAATTCTCAAAGGCGTAGAAATTGCCCAATATTTATTAGGCGCAAAACAATGCTTGATTGGTGTTGAGGATAATAAGCCCGAGGCCGCGGCAGCGATGCGTTTGGCCTGTGCCAATAGCCCTTTAAATGATCAGCTCACATTAAAAGTGGTGGTGGTGCCTACCCAGTATCCAAGCGGCGATGCACGCCAGCTTATCCGCTTACTTACTGGCACAGAGGTGCCTGCTGATAAGCGTTCAACCGATGTTGGGGTGCAATGCTTTAATGTGGCAACGGTATTGGCCTTGCATCGTTATTTTGATTTTGGTGAGCCAGCTTTGTCACGCATTGTGACCATGACAGGGCATGTCAAGCACCCAGCTAATTATGAAGTGTTATTTGGTACACCCGTGACCGACTTAGTTCAAGCGGCTGGTGGTGCGCTAGAGGACACTGATGACTACATTATGGGTGGCCCAATGATGGGCTTTAGTCTGCCATCTGTGCAAGTGCCGATTACCAAAGCAGCCAATTGCATTATCGCCAGTGCGCCTAAGCTTTTTGCGCCAGCGCCGCCTGCAATGCCTTGTATTCGTTGTGTTCGTTGCGCGGACGTATGTCCTGTCAGTTTGCAACCGCAAGAGTTGTATTGGTTTGCCAAATCAAGCAATTTAGAAAAAGCGCGTGATTACAATTTATTTGATTGTATTGAGTGCGGATGCTGTTCTTACGCATGCCCAAGCAATATTCCCTTGGTGCAGTATTATCGTTTTGCTAAGAGCGAAATTATTGCGCAAGACCGTGCCAAAGAAGCGGCAGATTTAGCGCGTGAACGTAATGAATTCCGCTTGATGCGGATAGCGCGTGAAAAGCAAGAGCGCGCCGAAAAACATGCGCAAAAAGCAGCGGGTGCAAAAACTGAAACAACAGGTTTGGAAGCCTCGAGTGCAGAAACAGCATCAAGCGCAGATGATGCAGCGCTGGCTGCTAAAAAAGCGGCAATTGCCGCCGCCATTGAACGTGCCAAAGCACAAAAAGCCACAATCGCGCCACAAAATGTAGCCGATGCCCAAGCTGCGGTACAAGCTGAAATTGCCGAAATAGATGCTAGGCGCGAAGCCGCAAAGCAGGCGGTGAATGAAATAGCTGGCGATAAAAACACCAGCGTATAGGATAAAAAATGAGTCGATCTCCTTATTTAAGTAATGCACCAAGCGTGAGCGTGATTATGCTCAAGGTCATGCTTGCCCTCGTGCCAGCAATTGCCGCTTATGTGTGGGTGTTTGGTGCTGGCATTTTGGTCGAGCTTGCGCTGGCCTCTGTCACCGCTTTATCCGCAGAAGCCTTGATGCTCAAGCTACGTCAGCGCCCCATCAAGCCGTTCTTGATGGATGGCAGTGCGCTACTCACCGCATGGTTGTTAGCGCTTTCTCTGCCGCCTTTAGCGCCTTGGTGGCTGGTGGTGGTGGGGACATTATTTGCCATTGTGATTGCTAAACAACTATATGGCGGCTTGGGATATAACCCATTTAACCCAGCGATGGTAGGTTACGCAGTGTTGCTGATTTCATTCCCTGTGCTGATGACGCATTGGCCTGCACCATTGGAATTAGCCCAAGCAAAACTAAGCTTTACGCAGCAACTGCAATATATTTTTGGGGTGACTAACGGCGTGAGTCTTGATGCAGTCAGCATGGCAACACCGCTTGATTATCTCAAAACACAGCTTACGCTACATCATTCAGTGCAAGACATCACTGCTGCACCACAATTTGGTTTATTAGGCGCTAAAGGCGGCGAGTTAGTGGTCGCGGCTTATTTGCTGGGCGGTTTATATTTGCTACAACAAGGCTTAATTAGCTGGCATCTACCTACTGCATTTTTAAGCGTATTAGCGCTGATGGCAGGGGTATTTTATGCAGTAGATCCTAGCCATTTCGCACATCCTTTATTCCACTTATTTACTGGCGCATCTATGCTGGGCGCTTTCTTTATTATTACTGACCCAGTGAGCGGGCCTACCACGCCCAAAGGCAAGCTAGTGTTTGCCGCAGGCATTGCAGTGCTGACTTATTTAATACGTGTTTATGGTGGCTATCCAGATGGCGTTGCATTCTCAGTGTTATTGATGAATATGTGCGTGCCGTTAATTGATGCTTGGACACAACCTCGTGTATTTGGTCATACAAAATGAAGCAAACCATCTTAAAACATGCTGTTAAAACTGCTTGGGTGATGGTGGCATTCACCGTGGTGAGCACATTGGGTTTAGCGATAGTGCATCACACTACCAAAGCGCCTATTTCCAAAGCTGAAGCGGCTGTGCGTATGAGTTTGTTTGGGCAGATTTTGCCTACAGATTTGTATGACAACGATTTACTGCAAGATGCAATCAAACAGCCTGCGGGTGGCGATTTAGGTAATCGTGATGCAACCATGATTCATCGTGCTCGCTTAAAATCTGCGCCTGCTGCCGTGATTTTAGAAGCTACGGCGCCAGATGGTTATAGCGGTGATATCAAATTACTGGTGGCGATTAAAGCTACAGGTGAAATTGTCGGTGTTCGGGTGCTAGATCATAAAGAAACCCCAGGGCTGGGCGATTATATTGATATTGCACACAGCGACTGGATTAAGAATTTTGATGCGCAATCGCTAGCCAAAACCAAGGATGACGCATGGTTGGTTAAAAAAGATGGCGGTCAGTTTGATTTCACCACGGGGGCAACCATTACCCCGCGTGCGGTGATCAAACAAGTACATAAAGTGCTTAAATTCTATCAAGCGCATCAACAAGCTATTTTTGCAACGGCATCAGGTCAGGCATTGGCGCAGTAGGCGCTGATAGCATGGAGGAAAATCAAATGACTGAAACAGATCAAAGCATGACGCAAACTGAGCAAGTAGCAACTAAGCCTAAAGTGTTGTACGGCGAGATTATTGAAAACGGCTTGTGGAAGCAAAATCCAGGCTTAGTGCAGCTTTTGGGCTTGTGCCCCACTTTAGCCATGACCGTGAGTTTGGTTAACGGTTTTAGCTTGGGCTTGATGACCGCTGTGGTGATGGCGGCCAGTAATGCCAGCGTTGCACCTATACGCCAATGGGTGCCAACCGAAATCCGTATTCCTGTATTTATTCTGATTATCGCGGCTTTGGTCACTATTATTGATTTGTCTATGCACGCTTATTTACAAAGTTTGCATGCGGTTTTGGGTATATTTATCCCGCTGATAGTCACCAACTGCATCGTGCTAGCGCGTGTTGAAGCCTTTGCGGCCAAAAACCCTGTAGCGCCATCTGCCTTAGATGGTTTTATGATGGGCTTTGGTCTGGCGCTGGTATTGGCAACGCTAGGTGGGGTACGTGAGATTATCGGCAAAGGCACTTTGTTTTCGGGCATTGATTTAGTGTTTGGGCCATCAGCAAAATCCATGATACTCACCGTCATTCCTGATTATCATGGCTTCTTGCTGGCCATCTTGCCACCTGGCGCATTTATCGGCCTTGCTGCATTGATTGCAACACGCAATTGGTTAGCACAACGTAAAGCCGCGCAAGATAAAGCAGCGCCAGCCATGCTGGCAGCGCACTAAATCTAAACCTTTTCCAATGAATGCCGAAAAGCGCTATGAGATTTTTCGTCGATTAGCCATTGCCATTCCCGAACCTAAAACTGAGCTTAAACACAACAGCGTGTTTGAGCTACTGATCGCGGTTATTCTTTCTGCACAAGCCACAGATAAAGGCGTCAACCTTGCCACTGCCAAACTTTACCCAGTGGCTAATACGCCCGCTGCTATTTTGGCTTTAGGGGTAGAAGGATTGGAACGCTATATCAACAGCATCGGGCTTTATCACAGCAAGGCCAAAAACGTGATTGCCACTTGCCAGATTTTGCTGGAACGCTTTAATAGCGTAGTGCCTGATACCCGTGAGGCCTTAGAAAGCCTGCCTGGCGTTGGGCGAAAAACTGCTAATGTAATTTTGAATACGGCTTTCGGGCAGCCAACCATCGCGGTAGATACGCATATTTTCCGCATCGGCAATCGTGTTGGATTGGCGCCTGGCAAAACGCCGCTGGCGGTTGAGCAAAAACTGATGAAAGCAGTGCCTAAAGCATTTATGCAAGATGCGCATCATTTATTGATTTTGCATGGTCGCTATACCTGCATTGCAAGGCAACCCAAATGCGGGGAATGTGTGATTAGAGATTTATGTGAATACAAAGCGAAAGCGGCATAACAGATATGGCTTTATTTAACCCAACTCGCGATCAAGTAAGACAATTCTTTTTTGACACATGGGCCAAATTCCAAGCCAAGCAAATGCTGAGCGATTTGGAGGCGATTGCGCTGCAAGTCATTCAAATGCACCCCGAATATCATATGGTGTTGGATGCGCCAGAACGCTATATGGAGCAAGCTTATTTCCCTGAGATGGGTGAAACCAATCCATTTTTGCATATGAGCTTGCATATGTCGGTGTTAGAACAAGTCGCGATTAATCAGCCTATCGGCATTGCCCCAGCTTACCAAGCCTTAAAACTTAAGCATGGCAATGAGGCTGACGCACAGCATGATTTAATGGACTGTCTAGCCGAAACCATTTGGCAAGCACAGCGAGATAACACCCAGCCTGATGCCGAGGCTTATCTTGCTTGCATGCAACAAAAAGCCTCTTAAGTATTTCTATTAAACTTTTAGTCACTGCTTAAATTTTTATCAGGAGAGTCGAAGTGAAAACATCAAAAAAATCCTTAGCTTTAATGATGACAAGTGCTTTTGCTGCTTCGGTATTATCGACAACAGTTGCCGCTAGCGAGAACCCATTTAGCATTAAACCATTGGCTTCGGGCTATATGCTGGCTGATGCCAGTGATAGCAGCAAAAAACAAGATGAGCATGCTGCCTCAGCACAGCTTAAAGAGCCAAGCAAAGCCAAGGCCAAAGAGGGTGCTTGTAGTGCTGAAAAGATGAAAGATGGCGCTTGTAGTGCTGAAATGCGCAATGCCAGTAAAGAGGCCAAACAAGGCACGGGGCATGACGATAAAAAATAAGGCCGCAACATAATGGCGATGCGGCAACTTTCAACAACCAGCGTGGGCTTGGGTCTTAAGCGTGAATTAATCCCACAGCTTCAAGCCCATGATGGACAAACAGCAATCGCAGCGATTGAGTTTTTAGAAATCGCGCCCGAAAACTGGATAGGCGCAGGCGGTAAAGCCGCTAAGCAACTGGCTTGGTTGACCGAGCATTATCCTATGGTTGCGCATGGGCTATCTTTGTCATTAGGTGGGCCAGACCCACTCAATATGCCTTTTTTGTATCAAATAAAACAATTTCTCGATCGCCATCACATCTCGCTTTATACCGAGCATCTTAGTTATTGCGCCGCTGAGGGCTATTTGTACGATTTATTACCTATGCCGTTTACCGAAGAAGCGGTGCATCATGTCGCCAGCCGCATTAAACAAACACAAGAGGTATTAGAGCGGCGTATCGCCATAGAAAATGCGGCTTATTATGTGGCTGCGCCCATCGCGGAAATGGATGAACTAAGCTTTATTCAGGCAGTGCTTGATGAGGCTGATTGCGATTGGCATTTGGATGTGAATAATCTGTATGTGAATAGCATTAACTTTGGCTTCGATGCGCAGCAGTTTTTGCAAACGGCTGCGGATGCAGGGCTTGCTGGGCGGGTAGTGTATGGTCATATCGCTGGACACCAGCAAGAAGCGCCTGATTTGCTTATCGACACTCATGGCGCAAGCGTTATAGAGCCTGTGTGGGATTTGTTGGCACAGGCTTATCAATTGTTTGGGCATTTCCCGACATTGCTAGAACGCGATACGCATATTCCGCCATTATTAGATTTAATGCCTGAAGTCGAACAGATTGCCAGCTTACAAGGGCTTGCCAGCTTACAAGGCTCAGCTTCAAGATGACCAAGCCGCTTAACTTAAAAGACTATCAAATCGCGTTCACCCGCTATATTCGAGACCCTGACCATGCCAGCCCGCCTCAAGGACTGGCAGAGCGGGGCATGAAGATATACAGCGAGATAGTGTTCAATCATATTGAAGCCACGGTTGCCGCCTGTTTTCCCGTGCTAAAAAAAGTATTGGGTGAGGCGATATGGCGGCAGTTGCTCCGTGATTTTTTGCTACGTCAGCCAGCGCATACGCCCATTTTTAGAGAAATCCCAGAAGCATTTTTGGCTTATATCAATCGCGTCAGCGGCCTGCCACCTTATGCGCAAAACTTAGCGCATTATGAATGGGTGGAGCTTTATTTGGCCTATGCGGAAGAAGTGATTGATTGGAAAAAAATAGATACCCAAGCCGACTTGTTAGATGCGCCTTTGGTTTTTGTGCCCGCCATGGCTTTGCTAAATTATGATTACCCAGTGCATCAAATTTCGCCTCAGTTTATGCCGCAAGCGCCACTAGCAGAACCATTAAGTTTGTTGGTGTATAGAGACGCTGAGGACGAAGTGCGATTTATTGAGCTTAACGCCATGACAGCAGCGCTGATTGAAGATGTGCAAGATGGTCAATTGACCGCCCGACAAGCGCTGATAGGCATAGCCTCGGTGATGGCGCTAGATGATTTAGATGCGCTGATTGATTTTGGATTACAAGTATTAGTCGACTTAAAAGCGCAAGGCGCGATTTTAGGTGTTGAGATTGCCTGATTGCGGCGCTACTGCTTGCTGCTCGTGATCGCTATCTAACAGGCTAAAGTAATTAGAAGGCTCTAATACCGTAGGCACGGCAATATCCAGCATTTCTGGGTAGTCTTTGCTGTAATGCAGACCTCGGCTCTCATGGCGCTCCATCGCGCTGCGCACAATCAACTCAGCCACTTGCAATAGGTTACGCAGTTCAATCAGATTATTACTCACGCGGAAGTTGCTATAAAACTCGTGTACTTCATCGCGCAGCAAATGAATGCGGTGCATGGCACGGGTCAGGCGTTTGCTGGTTCGCACAATGCCAACGTAGTTCCACATAAATCGCCTTAACTCATTCCAGTTGTGGGTGATGATGACTTCTTCATCCGCATCCGTCACCCGACTCTCATCCCAATAAGGCAGGCTCACGCTTGGTTTTGGCGGCTGTGCCAGAATATCGTTGGCAGCGGCCTGCCCAAACACCATACATTCCAACAGCGAGTTGCTGGCTAGACGGTTTGCGCCATGCAAACCTGTACAAGCGGTTTCACCAATGGCGTATAAATGCGCTAAGTCAGTGCGGCCGGTGTGGTCTGTCATCACCCCACCACAGCTATAGTGCGCGGCGGGAACAACAGGAATAGGCTCTTTGGTGATATCAATTCCCAGCTCCATACAGCGGCGGTAAATAGTGGGGAAATGTGAAATAACAAAGTCTGCCGGCTGGTGTGAAATATCTAAAAACACACAGTCCAAGCCGCGCTTTTTCATTTCAAAGTCTATCGCTCTAGCCACTACGTCACGCGGAGCTAGTTCGCCGCGTTTGTCGTGTTTAGGCATAAATTTTGTGCCGTCTGGCAGTTTTAAAATGCCACCTTCGCCACGCACGGCTTCGGTGATTAAAAAGGATTTAGCTTTGGGATGAAATAAGCAGGTTGGATGAAATTGAATAAACTCCATATTAGCCACTCGACATCCTGCCCGCCAAGCCATGGCTACGCCATCACCTGTACTGACATCAGGGTTAGTGGTGTACAGATAGACCTTGCCTATGCCGCCAGTGGCCAAAATGGTGTGGTGTGCGCCTATGGTCATCACTTTGCCTGTGGTGTTGTCGAGTACATAAGCCCCTAAACACTCGGCATTGTCTTGTGGTGCGCCTATTCCAGCTTTGCGTGAGGTAATTAAATCTACCGCAATATGGTCTTCAAGCACGGTAATATTAGGATGACTTAGCACTTGCTCTGCCAATGTTTTTTGCACCGCGTTACCTGTGGCATCGGCGGCATGAATAATACGTCTATGGCTATGACCGCCTTCACGGGTGAGGTGATAGCCGCTGTCATCTTCTTCACGGGTAAACGGCACGCCTTGGGCAATTAGCCATTCCACTGTTTCGCGTGCATGGCTAGCCACCTGTCTGGTGACTTCTTGGTCGCAAAGGCCTGCGCCTGCAATTAAGGTATCTTGGATATGTGCTTCAATCGAGTCATCATCAGTTAGCACAGCGGCGATGCCGCCCTGCGCCCAACTGCTGGCATTGTCGTTAATTTTACGTTTACTGACTAAGCAGACTTTTTTTTCACTGGCGACTTTAAGTGCGACGGTGAGTCCAGCAAGGCCGCTACCTACGATTAATACATCAAATTGCTGCATATACATCCATGACGTTGAACTTTGCTCAGTTTAGCGTTGTCTGTTAGTCATGGCTAGATAATAAAAGGCTAAAAAAGCTAAGGGGTTGAAAATGATGGACGTGAAGAATATCGCAGAAATATCCCGATTAGGTTTCGTTGACACAACAGCCGCGGGTTATACTTCTGGCATAACAACAAGCAAGCAAACGGGGGGCATCGCCAATATGAGCGGCAATGCAAGTAATGATGTAGGCGGAGGGGCTGTGCCGGGTAACCGCGAGATTGATCAAGCTTTGGTCGAACGCGCACAACGTGGCGATCAACAGGCTTTCGGCATGCTTGTTGAGAAATATCAACGAAAATTAGGTCGATTACTGTCTAGAATGGTACGTGATCAAGCAGAAGTTGAAGACGTAGTACAAGAGTCTTTTATTAAAGCTTATCGCGCATTACCTAATTTCCGTGGCGATAGTGCTTTTTATACTTGGCTTTATCGTATAGGCATCAACACGGCTAAAAATTATTTAGTTTCTTTAGGGCGGCGTCCACAGGTCAATCACGATGTTGAGATTGAAGATGCTGAGAACTTTGAAGATGCGGATGAGCTACGCACAGCAGAAACGCCTGAAACAGAAATGATGACCAAAGAAATCGCGCGGACAGTGAACGAAACCGTGATGGCTTTGCCAGATGACCTTCGCACCGCGATTACTTTGCGCGAGCTTGAAGGTTTAAGTTATGAAGAAATTGCCACGTTGATGAATTGCCCCATAGGCACTGTGCGTTCACGTATCTTTAGAGCGCGTGAAACGATTGCTGCCAAACTGAGGCCGTTGCTTGATACGCCTGACCATAAAAGATGGTAACTGGATTGAAAAAAGTAGGAGAATTGAATTGAAAGAACAAATTTCGGCTTTAATGGACGATGACTTAGCGCTTAAAGACGCTGAGTATCTGATGACGGCTTTAAAAGCCAATGGTGAAACAGCCGCAAGCTGGGCCACCTACCACTTGATTGGTGATGTGATGCGCGGTAATCGTGCGCTTAGGCCTGATATGACAAGCCGCGTGATGCAAGAAATTGCAAAACAACCTAGCGTGCTTGCCCCTCGAGTAGCGCTGGCTAATCGCCAGCCAGTTATTTGGTCAATGGTCGCCTCCTTGGCGGCAGTATTTTTTGTGGGTTTGGTGGTGTTACAGCAACAATCGCAACAAGCAAAGTTAGCGCCTGTTGAAATCGCACAAGCCTTGCCTGCTGAGTATCTATTGGCACATCAATCTATGTCCCCAAGTAATGCGGCTTATTTCATTCAGCCAGCAGCTTACGCGCAAGATAAGTAATGTTTAAAAAGCAGTTATTGATTCGCTTAATGCTGAGCTTTTTGAGCTGCTATGCCTGCGCGGTATTTGCGGCTCAGGATGATGCTTGGCTGATGCTACAAAAAGCCTCTCAAGCTGCACGCGAGCTAAGTTATAAAGGCGTGTTTGTTTACCAATCTGGCAATACCTCAAAGTCGGTACAACTGACGCACATGAACTACGGGCAAGGAGAATATGCCCGTATGGTCGTGTTAGATGGCGCGCCGCGAGAGGTGCTTAGCCAAGGCTCAGACGTGGTCATTTTTAGCCCTAAAAATGAAAAGATGATGATAGAGAAAAAGCGTGGGCAAAATATGTTCCCTGCTTTATTACCTAGCAATATGGACGCGCTTAAAGCTAGCTATCAAGTTCAAACTGGGGCGGTAGAGCGCGTTGGTGGTCGAGATGCTTTTGTGATTAATTTATCGCCACGTGACCAAATGCGATATGGCTATAAATTTTGGGTCGATAAAGAATATGGCCTACTGTTAAAAACCACCACCATCAATGAGCGTGGCGAGACTTTAGAGCAAATCAGCTTTACGCAACTGACATGGATGCAAGACCAAAACATGGACTGGTTCAAACCTAAGTTTGACCCAAGTAAATCTTATGTGATGGATCAAGATGCGCCTGCCAAAATGAATTCAGCCGAAATGGATTGGGATGTTGCCCAGTTGCCGGCTGGCTACCGCAAGGTTGATCAAGTTAAACAAGTCGTTCAAGGCAAAGCTTTCCCTGTGACTCAAATGATTTTCTCAGACGGCTTAGCCTCTATCTCGGTGTTTATTGAACCCTTGGCTAAAGGGGTAAGACCTAAAGTTGGGCATACCACAGTCGGCGCTACCAATTTTTATGCTTTGGTGAATGAAGGGCATCAGGTGATGGTGATTGGTGAAGTGCCTGAGGCCGCTGTTACACAGTTTGCCAACGCTGTTGATTTTAAGCATAAGAAGTAAATTTTTAGCAAAAAAATTCTAAAGTCATTCACAATGACGTTCTGTTATTTTCTGTAGTGAAACTAAAGCCATGATACAAGAAACCGCAATTGTGATTAGCATCGATCAAGATATCGCTAGTCTGGAGATTGTTCGTAACAAGCCTTGTGGTTTGTGTGGACAATCCCGTGGCTGTGGCATTTCGATTTGGGGGCGTTTATTCGGGCATAGGCCTAATATTTTTAAAGCGCAAAACACAGTCAACGCCAAAGTAGATCAAATCGTTGTAATCGGGGTGGAAGAGAACGCGCTGTTGTGGAGCTCGTTTGCGGTATATGGCATTCCTCTGGCTTTGTTGATTTTGGGCGCGGTGCTGGCGAATACCCTGTTTGCTGATGCCCTGCATGCTGATAGAAATACAGCGTTAGGCGCTTTATTTGGCTTATTTATCGGCTATTTATGGTTAAAGCTACATCAACAAGGCAGTAGCTTAGATGCGCGTTATCGACCCGTGATTTTAAGTTTGCAAGACCCATCTTCTATCGTTCATGTTCAATGTGAAAAAAGGTAAAAGTATGATTAAAAAAATAGTCACCATTTCTACATTTTTATTGGCATTCGCTGGCAACGCATTTGCTAAAGACTTGCCAGACTTCACCGAGCTTGCTGAAAAGCAGGGCGCTACCGTGGTCAATATTAGCGTCACTCAAGTGGTACAAGGCAATGCGAATCCTTTTGCTGGCTTCCAAGATGATGAGCAGTTTAATGAGTTGTTTCGTCGCTTTGGCTTGCCTACTCCCGGCATGCCTAAAGGCCAATCGCCGCAACAAGAATTTAAATCTCAATCCTTAGGTTCGGGCTTTATTATTAGTGCAGATGGCTATATTTTAACCAATGCCCATGTGATTAATGCGGCGGATGAGATTATTGTTAAGTTGTCAGATAAACGCGAATTTAAAGCTAAGATTATTGGCGCGGATAGACGCACCGATGTTGCCTTGCTTAAGATTGAGGCGAGTGGCTTACCCAAAGTGTTAATCGGCGACCCCAATCAATTAAAAGTGGGTGAGTGGGTGGCTGCCATCGGCTCTCCGTTTGGTCTTGAGAACACCATGACAGCAGGCATTGTCAGCGCTAAAGGCCGCGCTTTGCCACAAGAAAACTTTGTCCCTTTTATTCAAACCGACGTTGCGATTAACCCTGGTAATTCTGGCGGCCCACTGTTTAATCTCAGAGGCGAAGTAGTTGGAATTAACTCGCAAATTTATAGCCGCAGTGGCGGCTCTATGGGCTTGTCTTTTGCAATTCCAATTGATGTTGCGATGGATATTTCCAATCAACTTAAATCAGGTAACAAAATTGCGCGCGGTTGGTTAGGCATCTCTATTCAAGAACTCACTAAAGAGTTAGCAGATTCCTTTGGTATGAAAAATACCAACGGCGCATTGGTGGCTGGTTTGGAGAAGAATGGCCCTGCCGATAAGAGCGGATTAGAAACAGGCGATGTGATCCTTAAGTTCGATGGAAAAGTGATTAACAGCTCTTCTGATTTGCCTCGTGTTGTGGCTAGCATCAAGCCAGGAAAAACAGTCAGTGCGGATGTGCTGCGTAAAGGCGCTACTAAAACGCTGTCGATTACGGTTGGCGAGGCACCAACTGAAAAAGACGATGTCACCCAGCCTAGCAAAGGCCTCGCTAAGCCAGAAATTAACCGTATTGGCTTAGTATTGCGCGAATTAAGCGCACAGCAAAAGAAAAAGCTCAGCGGTAAAAATGGTTTATTGGTCACTGATGCACAAGGTGCGGCGGCATTGGCAGGCATACGCCGTGGCGACATTGTGTTAGCGCTGAACAATACCGAAGTACTCAGTGTAGAGCAGTTTAATAAAGCGCTGGCGCCCATCGCCAATGGCAAAACTGTGGCAGTGCTGGTACTGCGCGGTGACAGTACGCTGTATGTGCCAGTGAAGCTAGCTGATAGCAAGTAGCGAGGATTGCATGACGGGCTGAGCATCTCATGGTGTTAAGCCCTTAAATGCTGTAAAATCAAACCATAGTAGAATGTTGCAAGGGCGCTTAGGCGCCCTTGTTGTTGGTATAACTTTTGCACTGAATCTATGAACAATATTCGTAATTTCTCCATTATTGCCCACATCGACCACGGTAAATCGACTTTGGCTGACCGCATTATTCAATTATGTGGTGGCTTGTCTGACCGTGAGATGGAAGCGCAAGTGCTCGACTCTATGGATTTGGAGCGTGAGCGTGGCATTACCATCAAGGCGCAAACAGCGGCCTTGCGTTACACCGCTTTAGACGGTCAAGTTTACCAACTCAATCTGATTGATACCCCAGGCCACGTTGACTTCTCATACGAAGTCAGTCGTTCACTGTCTGCTTGCGAAGGCGCTTTGTTGGTGGTGGATGCGAGTCAGGGCGTAGAAGCGCAAAGTGTGGCCAATTGCTATACCGCTTTAGATTTAGGGGTGGAAGTCACCTCTGTACTGAACAAAATTGATTTGCCATCAGCAGACCCTGATCGCGTGATTCAAGAAATTGAAGACGTCATTGGGATTGAAGCACAAAATGCTGTGCGCTGTTCTGCCAAGACAGGCGAAGGGGTGCGCGATGTGCTTGAAGCAGTGGTGGCAAGAATCCCGCCGCCTAAAGGCGATGCTAGCAAACCACTTAAAGCACTTATCATCGACTCATGGTTCGATAACTATGTTGGCGTGGTGATGTTGGTGCGTGTGGTTGATGGCGTGCTAAAACCCAAAGACAAAATCCGCTTGATGGCGACAGGGGATGTGCATTTATGTGAAGAAGTCGGCGTGTTTACGCCTAAGTCCTTCCAAAAGCCTGCACTATCAGCAGGCGAAGTGGGCTTTATTATTGCAGGCATTAAAGAACTGACCAGCGCCAAAGTGGGCGATACCGTCACATTGGCTGATAGGCCAGCCACAGAAGCCTTGCCGGGCTTTAAAGAAGTTAAGCCACAAGTGTTTGCAGGCTTGTATCCTGTGGAATCTAACCAGTTTGAAGCCCTGCGTAATGCCTTAGAAAAATTACGCTTAAATGATGCCTCATTGCAATTTGAGCCAGAAAACTCAACAGCCTTAGGTTTTGGTTTCCGTTGCGGATTTTTAGGCTTATTGCATATGGAAATTGTGCAAGAGCGCCTAGAGCGCGAATACGACATGGATTTGATTACCACCGCACCAACGGTCATCTATGAACTGTTGCTTAAAACGGGTGAAGTGGTACAAATTGAGAACCCATCGCGCTTACCAGAGCCATCACGGATAGAAGAAATTCGTGAGCCTATGATTACCATTAATTTGCTGATGCCGCAGGATTACGTAGGCCCTGTGATGACGCTGTGTAATGGTAAACGTGGCATTCAAAAAAACATGCAATATATGGGCAGACAAGTCATGCTCAGCTACGAAATGCCACTCAATGAAGTCGTGCTGGATTTCTTTGATAAGCTCAAATCAGTTTCACGCGGCTACGCTTCTATGGATTATGAATTCTTAGAGTTCCGCGCTGCTGACTTAGTCAAACTAGACATCATGGTCAATGGTGACCGTGTAGATGCCTTGTCGCTGATTGTGCATCGTCAGAATGCGGTTTACCGTGGTCGTGAAGTTGCCGCCAAAATGCGCGAGTTAATTCCTCGTCAAATGTTTGATGTGGCGATTCAAGCCTCGATAGGCGCCAATATTATTGCCCGTGAAACGGTCAAAGCGATGCGTAAAAACGTATTAGCCAAGTGCTACGGCGGCGATATTACCCGTAAGAAGAAATTGCTAGAGAAGCAAAAAGAGGGTAAAAAACGTATGAAGCAAGTGGGCAACGTAGAAATCCCACAAGAAGCGTTTTTAGCGATTTTGCGTGTTGAAGATAAATAGAAAATAAAGGGTTATTGGCATGATGTTCGCGTTATTTATGGTGGTGGTTTTATTGGTGACAGGCTTTATTTGCTTGTTAGATAAACTGGTTTTACGCAAAAACCGCCCAGCCAACACGCCAGACCCCATGCTGGTAGAGTATTCAAAAAGCTTTTTCCCCGTAATTTTGCTGGTATTTTTAATACGCTCGTTTGTGGCTGAGCCTTTTAAAATTCCCTCAGGCTCTATGATGCCTACCTTGCTTGCGGGTGATTTTATTTTGGTTAACAAATTCACTTATGGTTTGCGCGTGCCTATTTTAAATAACACCTTTATTGAAACCCAGCACCCTAAACGTGGCGATGTATTTGTATTTCACTATCCGCCTGACCCATCCATTGATTACATCAAGCGTGTGGTCGGTTTGCCAGGCGACAAAATTCTCTACCAAGATAAGCAGCTTTATATCAATGGTCAAAAGCTAGACATGACTTATCTGAATGACTACACCTATGAAAGTGCTGGCTTAAACCAAGTGCATGCCAAGCGCTTTAAAGAGCAATTGGGCGATGTTCAACATGATGTCTTGCTTGAAGAAGATAGCATGAGCCGCGAAGGCGCTTTTGAAGTGCCAGCAGGCCATTATTTTGCCATGGGTGATAATCGTGACAACAGCCGTGATAGCCGTTATTGGGGTTTTGTACCTGAACAAAATTTAGTGGGTAAAGCCTTTTTCATATGGTGGAACTTTGACCAGTTTGGTCGTATCGGAACCAGCATTCATTAAACAAAGTGATGACAGCGCAATCAACTGACACATAGAGATAATGACCAATCCAACGACTTTAGGACTACAACGCTTAATCGGCCATGATTTTAATAATCAAGCTTTGTTAACCCAAGCCTTAACGCACCGCAGTTTTGGAAGTAGCAATAACGAGCGCTTAGAGTTTTTAGGCGATGGCGTGCTTAACTTTATTATCGCCAGTCAGCTTTATCTGACGTTCCCAAAATTAGACGAAGGCGATTTAAGTCGCTTACGCGCTCATTTGGTTAAAGAACCCACGCTGGGCGAACTAGCGCTCAAACTCAATCTTGGCGAAGCCTTGCGTTTGGGCGAAGGCGAACTCAAAAGCGCTGGCTGGCGCCGTCCTTCAGTGTTGGCGGATGCGCTAGAAGCCATGATAGGCGCGGTGTTCCTTGATGCTGGATTTGATGCGGCTGAAGCGGTAGTGATTAAATTATTTACCCCGCTGATTGCGCTGATAGATCCAAAATCAATAGGCAAAGACCCCAAATCATTGTTGCAAGAATATCTACAAGCTAAAAAAATCGACGTGCCTAGCTATGAAGTATTGGCGATAGAGGGCGAGGCACATTGCCAAATCTTCCGTGTCGAGTGCAAGGTTGCAAAATTCAATATCACCACGCAAGGCGAAGGCTCTAGTCGTCGCGCTGCCGAACAAGAAGCTGCCAAGCTTGCTTACCAACAAATAACAGCCTAAACGCTTTGTGAAAGCTCAAATATGACTCAAAAACTCCCATTCCGTTGCGGCACTGTTGCCATTGTAGGTCGTCCTAATGTGGGCAAATCTACTTTGCTCAACCATATCATGGGCATGAAGCTCAGCATTACTTCACGCAAAGCACAAACCACGCGCCATCGTTTGCTGGGCATACACACCACAGAAGATACTCAATTTTTGTTTGTGGACACGCCAGGTTTTCAGCAAAAGCATATCAATGCACTCAATAAAACCTTAAACAAAACGGTCACCCAAGTGCTTAACGAGGTTGATGTTGTCTTGTTTGTGATTGAGCCTATGCACCTTGGTGATGCCGATAAAATCGTCTTGAATTTATTACCTAAAGATAAGCCTGTGTTACTAGTGGTCAACAAGGCTGATTTAATGGGTGATAAAGGCAATTTACTCCCATTGATTCAAGATTTTGATTTGCTATTTCCCTTTGCCGCGATTGTGCCAGTCAGCGCTAAAAAGAGCTTATATTTAGACGAGCTACTCAGCGCTGTGCGTGAGCATTTGCCAGAACAAGCCGCCATTTATGGTGAAGATGAAATCACCGATAAAAATGAACGCTTCTTAGCGGCAGAATTACTACGCGAAAAGGCTTTCCGCTTTTTAGGCGAAGAAGTGCCTTATGCCATTACCGTTGAAATTGAAAAGTTTGAAATGGAAGGTAATTTACGCCGTATTCATGCCGCGTTTATTGTCGATAAAGAAAGTCAAAAGCCCATGTTAATCGGCAAGGGCGGCGAGAAACTGAAAAAGATTTCAACAGAAGCCCGTCAAGATATGGAAAAACTATTTGACGGTAAAGTTTGGCTAGAAACTTGGGTGAAAGTCAAAGGCGGCTGGGCCGACGATGAACGTGCGCTCAAGAGCTTAGGCTATTAGGCTGTCAGCATGGCGGTAAGTAGCATTGCACGTCAAGACAATCAGCCCGTCTATGTGCTGCATACTTATCCGTTTAAAGAAACCAGCTTAGTCGTTGAGTTATTTACCCGTGATTTTGGGCGGGTGTCAGCGGTAGCCAAAGGCGCGAGAAGACCTCGCTCAGCCATGCGCGGCATGTTGCAATCGTTTCAACCTTTGCTTGGTGCTTGGTCGGGCAAGCTAGAACTGAAAACCTTACATTCACTAGAGTGGTACGCAGGCTTATTGATGTTGCAAGGCCAAGCCTTGATGTGTGGCTTTTACCTCAATGAGTTATTGCTACGTTTACTGCCGCGTGAAGATGCCCACGAAACTTTGTTTGATGAATACACTCACACCCTCAAAGCACTTGCGCTGGCGCCAGATGACTCAGCCAATATTCTGCGCCGATTTGAGCTACGCTTATTGCAGGCTTTGGGTTATGCCGTTCCTTTAACGCACAATATTCGCGATGAAGCGGTTGTAGCTGATGCGCAATATTATTATCTGCCAGAAGTCGGGCCTGTTTCACAGCGGCATGATTATCAAGAAAATGGCGTACAATTATCGGGCAAAACCTTGCTTGATATGGCGCAAGATGATTATGCTGATGTCCAAACTCAGCAACAAAGTAAGCAATTGATGCGACTGTTACTTGCGCATTATTTAGGCGACAAGCCACTACACACCAGACAACTTTTAATCGATTTACAGGATTTGTGATGGCAAGCTCTAACATCAAATTAGGGGTCAATATTGACCACATCGCCACACTGCGCCAAGCGCGTGGCACTCAGTATCCCAGCGTGGTGCAAGCCGCTTTACGCGCCGAAGAAGCGGGTGCTGATAGCATCACCATCCACTTGCGTGAAGATAGACGCCATATTCAAGATGCTGATGTCTATGCGCTACGTCCCTTGCTACAAACCAAAATGAATTTTGAGATGGCAGTGACCGATGAAATGGTCAGCATCGCCCTCAAAGTCAAACCGCAAGATGTATGCTTGGTGCCAGAGCGGCGCGAAGAGCGCACCACCGAAGGCGGGCTTGAAGTGGCTGGTAATTTGGCGCGGGTGCAAGCCGTATGCAAAACGCTGGCTGATGCAGGCATCAGGGTTTCTCTATTTATTGCGCCAGAGATTGAGCAAATTAATGCCGCTAAAGCCGCTGGCGCGCCAGTGATAGAAATTCATACAGGCAAATTTGCTGATAGCGTAGGCGCCGAGCAAGCCAAAGAATTAGCGCGTATTCAGCAAGCCACCGCCCATGCTTTATCTTTAGGCTTGGTGGTTAATGCAGGCCATGGTTTAAACATACACAATGTGCATCAAATTGCCGCTATTGCTGGCATTGAAGAGCTCAATATCGGTCACGCCATTGTCGCCCACGCCGTGTTTGTTGGCTGG
Source organism: Candidatus Methylopumilus sp. (assembly GCA_049424605.1). GTDB lineage: Bacteria > Pseudomonadota > Gammaproteobacteria > Burkholderiales > Methylophilaceae > Methylopumilus_A. The sequence continues at coordinate 2,744 of JBMSSY010000005.1, read as the reverse complement.
GACTATGCAGTACGAGAAATGAAAGCCTTAATGCTTGAGGCGGCGCGCTAAACAATGATATACGGCATAGGCACCGACTTGGTAGAAGTGGCGCGCATACAAGATTCGCTAGACCGTTTTGGTGAGCATTTTGCCATGCGTGTATTGAGTGAACGTGAGATGCAAGAGTTTCAGCTATCCAACACTCAAGCCCGTTTTTTAGCCAAGCGTTTTGCCGCTAAAGAAGCCTTTGCTAAAGCCCTAGGAACGGGCATCCGTAAACCAGCCACTTTTGAAAATATCGGCATCGGCCACGATGATTTAGGCAAGCCAGTGTTTGATTTAGCGCCTGAGTTGCAAACTTGCTTAGAGCTCAAACAAATACAATTTGCGCACCTGTCTATCTCAGACGAAAAAGCATTTGCCACCGCTTTTGTGGTGTTGGAAAAATAGCATTTGTTAAAAAAACACAGTAAAAACACATTAAAAATACAGTAAAAGCATACTGAAGATGAATCCAATCGAAACCCCAGATGAAGAACGTCGCTTTAGCGGCGTTCGTCGTTTATACGGCGCGCAAGGCCTCGCCAAACTGCGTGCAGCGCATGTTTGCGTGATAGGCATTGGTGGCGTTGGTTCTTGGGCGGCTGAAGCTTTGGCGCGGAGCGCGGTAGGTAAAATCACCTTAATTGATTTGGATAATATTGCAGAATCCAATGTGAATCGCCAGCTACATGCGGTTGACGGCGCTTTTGGCAAGGCCAAAGTCACTGCCATGGCAGAGCGTATTTTATTGATTAATCCCAATTGCCAAGTGCATCAAATTGAAGATTTTATTACCCCAGACAATGTGGCTGAAATGCTTAATTTAGGCTTTGATATGGTGCTAGATGCGATTGATGATGCCAAAGCAAAAGTCGCCATTGCCGCTTATTGCAAGGCACAGCATCTCGCGCTGGTGACGGTGGGCGGCGCGGGCGGCAGATTAGACCCGACTAAAATTCAATGCGGTGATTTATCGCAAGCGGTGGGAGATCGCTTGCTGGCTAAAGTGCGCAATCAGCTACGCCGTGACCACGGCTTCCCCAAAGCGCCTAGTAGCCACAAAAAGCCAGCGGCTAAATTTGGTATTAGCGCAGTCTATTCAGATGAACAAGTGTTACAACCTAATGACGATATTGCAGCCAATTGTGAGCTGGATACGGCCATCACAGGATTAAACTGCGCTGGCTACGGCTCATCAGTTTGCGTTACCGCACCATTTGGCCTGACAGCCGCATCTATTGTCCTCAAACAGCTTATTAAATAATCGCTTTAAGATTTTTCACGGCTCTTTTTAATAAAAAAAGTCCATAAATAAGCCATGATGACAAAAACCAATACCAAGCAAATCACAGAAAGCAAGCCAGAAGGCGTGTGAAACAACACTTTTAACATAGGGTAATCCTCAATTAACACATAAATTAATACGCACCATCTCATCATAGGCCGACCAATTATTGTCATATTGATGCATATCAAGGCCGCTTAAAAAATCCCCTCTTGAAATCATCGCCAGCAGCCCCATGTAAAGCATATTGTTTTTTTACCCGTAATTTAGGAGCTTAAACTATGGCGAAATCGTCATCTCAAAAAGAAAGCAAAAAAGAAACCTTAGGTTTCCAAGCTGAAGTCAAACAACTACTTCAACTGATGATTCACTCTCTATACAGCAATAAAGAAATCGTGCTGCGCGAGCTTATTTCCAACGCCTCAGATGCTTGTGACAAATTAAGATTTTCTGCACTTTCCGATAACAGCTTGTATGGTGGAGATAGCGATTTAAAAATCCGCATCGCGTTTGATAAAGCCGCACGCACCCTGACCATTAGCGACAACGGCATAGGCATGAGCCGCGCTGAAGTCATAGAAAACATCGGCACCATTGCCAAATCAGGCACCAAAGAATTTTTTAACTCTCTCACTGGCGACCAAGCCAAAGATGCCAACTTAATCGGCCAGTTTGGCGTTGGTTTTTATTCAGCTTTTATTATTGCCGACCAAGTCAGCTTGATTACCCTGCGCGCAGGAGAAACCGAAGCGGTGAAATGGCAATCAGCGGGTGAGGGCGATTTCACCTTAGAGCCTGCCGACAAGAAAACACGCGGCACAGAAATTATCTTGCATTTGCGTGAGGGCGAAGACGAGTTCCTCAACGATTGGAAGCTCAAATCTATTATCCGCAAATACTCAGACCATATCACCTTGCCCATCGTTATGAAAAAATCCGAATGGAAAGATGGCGAGCAAGTAGCAACCGATGAAGACGAAACCGTCAACAAAGCCTCTGCCTTGTGGGCGCGGGCTAAAAACGACATTAGCGAAGAAGAGTATCAAGAGTTTTACAAACACGTTTCGCACGACTTTGAAAACCCACTGGCTTGGAGCCACAACCGCGTAGAAGGCAATCAGGAATACATCTCCCTGCTTTATCTGCCAAGTAAAGCGCCATTTGATTTATATGAGCGTGAGCGCAGCCACGGCATCAAACTATATGTAAAACGGGTATTTATTTTAGAAGATGCAGAAAAACTAATGCCGCAATATCTGCGCTTTGTGCGCGGCGTGATTGATTCTGCCGACTTGCCGCTGAATGTCTCGCGTGAAATCTTGCAACACTCCAAAGACATCGAAGCCATCAAAGCCGCCTCAGTGAAAAAAGTCTTAGGCTTGCTTGAAGATCTCGCGACTAACAAAGCCGAGCAATACCAAGCTTTTTGGGCTGA
>JBMSSY010000004.1:0-28149 GCA_049424605.1 Candidatus Methylopumilus sp. | reverse complement strand
TTCAGCAAACAATCAAATTACCGCAGTGGCGTCGTCGCCTGCTGTTGGTATTGGTATTGCTGGGTTTTGCCGCGCTAATAGGTCGCGCAATATTTTTACAAGGCATGAGGCACTCTTTCTTACAAAAGCAAGGCGATGCACGTACCACCCGTGCCATGACACTTTATGCGCATCGCGGCATGATTACTGATCGCAATGGCGAGCCTTTAGCCATTAGTTCGCCTGTGGAATCTATTTGGGCCAACCCTGCGGATGCGCAGGCAAGTCAAGAGCAGGTTGGAAAATTAGCGCAACTGTTAGAGCTAAAAGTAGCAGATATTTCAGCCAAACTCGCTAATCAAAATCGTGATTTTATTTATCTTAAGCGTCGTATTTCGCCTGAGTTAGCCAATCATGTGATGGCACTTAATATTCCCGGCGTGTATATGCAACGTGAATATAAACGCTTTTACCCAGCAGGCGAGGTCACCGCGCATTTGGTTGGCTACACTGGCTCTGATGAAAATGGCTTAGAAGGTTTTGAGTTGCAATATCAAAACTGGTTGTCAGGTAAGTCAGGCAGTCGCCATGTAGTAAAAGATAGACAAGGCCATATTGTTGATGATTTAGAAGCGGTGAAACTGCCACAGGATGGACGCGATTTAGTCGTTTCTATAGACCGAAAAATCCAATATTTGGCTTATCGCGAATTGGCAAAAGCGGTTGAAGAAAATAAGGCAAAAGCAGGTGCAGCCATTGTGCTCAACGCTAAAACGGGTGTGATTTTAGCGATGGTGAACTTGCCAGCTTATAACCCAAATAACCCAATTAAAGATATCACCAAATCTCGCAACCGCGCGATTATTGATTTGTTTGAGCCAGGCTCAACCATGAAGCCGATGACCATTGCGGCTGCATTAGAAACGGGAAAATACACCGCAAATACTAAAATCGACACCACGCCAGGCAGTTACAAAATTGGTACAGCCACAGTCCATGACTCTCACCCTAATGGTGTGTTAAGCGTATCGCAGGTGATTCAAAAATCTTCCAATGTGGGCGCGGCGAAAATCGCTTTGTCTTTAGAGCCGCAATATATGTGGGGCGTGTTTAATCAATTAGGGTTTGGCACCATTAGCCATGTCAATTTCCCGGGTGAGGCTTCAGGCAAACTGAGAAATTACAAAACTTGGCATCAAATTGAGCAGGCTACGATTTCCTACGGTAACGGCATTAGCGTAACGCTTTTGCAATTGGCGCGCGCTTACACCGTATTTGCTAATGATGGTGAGCTACGCCCAGTGACATTGCTTAAATCTAAAGATATGCCAGTGGGTCAGCAAATTTTCTCCAGAGCTACTGCATTAAGCGTGCGCGACATGCTAGAAACCGTGGTGCAGCCGGGTGGCACAGCGCCTAAAGCGCAAGTGATGGGTTACCGCGTGGCAGGTAAAACAGGCACCGCGCATAAGCCGGGCATAGGTGGCTATCAAGATAAATACATTTCTTCTTTTGTCGGTATGGCGCCAGCGAGTAATCCTAGATTGATTATTGCGGTGATGATAGATGAGCCTAGCAATGGTCAATATTACGGCGGTGCGGTGGCGGCGCCAGTATTCAGTGCGGTGATGGGGGCAACATTACGCATGATGGGTGTGCCGCAAGATGCGCCAAACAATAATGTGATTTTACCGCCAGCCGATTTGCCTGAAATCAAGGAGGCGGCATGATGCGCGCCAAGCTCGACTTGCTCAAAACGCAGGCCAATATTCAGCATATGACGGCAGATAGTCGCCAAGTAAAAGCAGGTAGCCTGTTTGTCGCTTACAAAGGCGATGCGGCGGATGGTCGTGCTTTTATTGCACAAGCTATCGCCAATGGCGCATGCGCAGTGCTGTGGGAGCAAGATGGCTTTGCATGGAACGCGGATTGGAAAGTTGCAAATCAGCCAGTTTTAGGCTTAAAGCAACAGATTGGTGAACTAGCGAGCGAGTTTTATGGGCGACCATCAGAACAGCTTTGGGTGATAGGCGTAACAGGCACCAATGGCAAAACCACTTGCAGTCATTGGTTAGCGCAGGCGTTTACAGCTTTGCACCGAACCTCTGCGCTTATTGGCACTTTGGGCAATGGTTTGTTAAACCAGCTATCCGCCACAAAAAACACCACGCCAGATGCCATTTTGCTACATCAACTATTAGCGGATTATTTGGCACAAAAAGCAGAGGTCTTGGCGATGGAAGTGTCATCGCACGGCTTGGATCAAGGCCGTGTTAATGGCGTTGCCTTCGATGTGGCGGTATTTACAAACTTAACCCGTGATCATTTGGATTATCACGGCGATATGCAAGCTTATGGCGAGGCGAAGAAAAAGCTATTGGTTTGGCCAAATTTAAAAACAGCCATTATTAATCGGGATGATGCTTTTGGTGCAAAGCTTGCCCATGAATTGGCCGCAAAAGGTCAATCAGTCCTGACTTATGGTTTAAATAAAAACTTTACTGGCAAACACGATATTGCCGTCAAAAAACACCAGTTTACTGATACTGGCATGATATTAGACGTAGTCACGCCTATGGGTGAAGCAAGCTTGCATGCCAATGTGATTGGTCAATTTAACGCTTACAACCTGCTTGCGGTCCTTGCCACTTTGTTGGCCTCAGATGTGGCCTTGCCCGATGCGGTGCAAGCATTAGCAAGCATTAAGCCTGTTGCAGGACGTATGCAGCAATGTGGCGGTGGCGATTACCCATTGATAGTGGTGGATTACGCCCATACGCCAGATGCTTTAAGGCAGGTATTGCAATCGCTACGTGAGCAATTAGCAGCGAATGCCGCGCTGGTTTGTGTGTTCGGCTGCGGTGGTGATAGAGATCAAGGCAAGCGCGCAGAAATGGGTGAAATTGCCAGTCAGCTTGCAACTCAGGTGATTGTGACTTCGGATAACCCGCGTCATGAGTCGCCAGCCAGCATTATTCAAAGCGTGATGGCAGGCGCGGGTCAACAAGCCATCAGTATTGAAAATCGGGCTGATGCCATTAAACAAGCGATTCACCAAGCCAAAAAAGGCGATGTGGTGCTTATTGCGGGTAAAGGCCATGAAGACTATCAAGAGATTGCTGGCGTGAAATATCCCTTTAGCGATATGCAAGTGGCGCAACAAGTGCTAGAGGAGATGGCAGCATGATGCGCTTATCTGAAATAGCCATGGCAACGCAGGGCCAATTAATTGGTGCTGATGTCGAGGTTTGTTGTGTGGGCACAGATAGTCGTGCAATCCAAGCAGGTCAGCTATTTGTTGCGCTACAAGGCGAGCATTTTGATGGGCATGATTACCTTGCACAAAGTTTAGCGCAAGGCGCATCCGCAGTATTGGTGGCTAAAGCTGGTGACCAACATCCAGCGGTGCTGGTGAAAGATACACGTCTGGCCTTGGGCACGCTTGCCGCGCATTGGCGCGCTAAATTTCAGATACCAGTAGTGGCGATTACAGGCAGTAATGGCAAGACCACAGTGAAAGAAATGTTAGCCGCTATTTTAAGAGTGGCGGCTGGTGATGATAACGGCGTATTAGCCACAAAAGGTAATTTGAATAACGATATTGGCTTGCCACTAACTATGCTTAATCTAGGCAATCAGCATCGTTACGCTGTGCTTGAAATGGGCATGAACCACAGCGGTGAAATAGCTTATTTAACGCAACTAGCTAAACCGAATGTTGCTTTGGTCAATAACGCTGGCACCGCACATATTGGTCAGCTAGGTAGTGTGGAAGCCATCGCAAAAGCCAAAGGCGAGATTTTTTCAGGCTTAAGCGATCAAGGCATTGCCATTCTTAATGCAGACGATGACTTTGTTGATTTATGGAGAAAGCTAGCCAGTCAACATCAGCACATTAGTTTTGGCTTGGATAAGCCAGCTGACGTCACCGCCAAATATACCTTGAGCGCGAACAGCAGCGATATGCAATTAATCACCCCAATCGGTGAAGTCGCGCTGGTCTTGCCAGCGCCCGGTTTGCACAACGTTAGAAACGCTTTAGCGGCAGCGGCAGCGGCCTTGGCTTTGCAAGTGCCATTAGCCGATATCGCAACAGGCTTAAGCCATTTTGCTGGTGTAAAAGGTCGCTTACAAAGCAAAGCAGGCTGGGCTGGCGCCAAGCTGATAGATGACACTTACAACGCCAACCCGCTATCAATGCAAGCGGCGATTGACGTGTTAAAAGCGAGTTCGGGTCAGCGTATTTTTGTGATGGGCGATATGGCTGAGTTGGGTGCGGATGCGGCCAGTATGCACGCGGAAATCGGTCAGTACGCCAAAGCGGCAGGCATACAGCATTTTCTTGCGCTAGGCGCTTTAAGTCAGGAGGCGGTGACGGCCTTTGGCGAAGGCGCTCAACATTTCGCTTCGGTTGAGACATTAGTCGATGCGCTTAAGCCTATGCTCAATGCCGATGTCACCGTATTAGTAAAAGGCTCACGTTCTATGCGTATGGAACAAGTGGTGGATGCTATTCAAGCACAAACAAAGAGTCATCAAGGGGAGAGTCAAGTATGTTGCTAGAACTAACACGTTGGTTGGCGCACGATATTCACGGTTTTAATGTATTTAATTACATCACCTTGCGTGCCGTGCTCGCAACCATGACTGCCTTGGCAATCTCTTTTGTCGTTGGCCCCAAACTCATACGCAAACTCACCGAATATAAAGTCGGTCAATCAGTGCGTGATGATGGCCCGCAAACGCACTTAATCAAAGCAGGCACCCCTACCATGGGTGGTGCGCTAATTTTAGTGGCGATTGCCATTGCTACCTTGCTTTGGGCAGATTTAAGTAATCGCTACGTTTGGGTGGTGTTATTAACCACCTTGGGTTTTGGCATTGTTGGTTTTGTTGATGATTGGCGCAAAGTGGTGCATCGCAACCCTAAAGGCTTGTCTGCTAAAGAAAAGTATTTTTGGCAGTCTGTGATTGGTTTTGGCGTGGCAATTTATTTGGCACAAACGGCCACTATTCCAGCCGAGACTACTTTGTATGTCCCGTTTTTCAAGCATTTAGCCTTCCCCTTAAGTTCAATCGCTTTTGTGGTGTTGACCTACTTAGTGCTAGTTGGCAGTAGTAATGCAGTGAATTTGACTGATGGCTTAGATGGCCTCGCCATTATGCCAACACTGATGATTTCAGCAGCATTGGCAATATTTGCCTATGTCACAGGCCATTTATTCTTTTCAAAATATTTAGGTATTCCATATGTGCCGGGTGCGGGTGAGTTAACGGTATTTTGTGCCGCCATGTCAGGCGCGGGTTTAGGATTTTTGTGGTTTAACGCATATCCAGCCGAAGTGTTTATGGGGGATGTAGGTGCTTTGGCTTTGGGCGCGGCTTTGGGCGCGGTGGCGGTGATTGTACGACAAGAAATTATCTTGTTTGTGATGGGCGGCGTGTTTGTGATTGAAACACTTTCTGTCGCGATTCAAGTGAGCTACTTCCGATACACCAAAAAGAAATATGGCGAAGGCCGCCGCATCTTTTTAATGGCGCCTTTGCATCACCACTATGAGCAAAAGGGCTGGAAAGAAACGCAAGTAGTGGTGCGTTTTTGGATTATCACCATGATGTTGGTATTAGTTGGATTGGCAAGTTTAAAAATACGATGAAACTCGAACTGCGCGACAAACAAGTGTTGGTGCTAGGCCTCGGTGATACGGGGCTTTCGGCATTGCGTTGGCTACACCGCCAAGGCGCACGCTTGTCTGTTGCCGATACTCGTCAAGCACCGCCAGGCATTGCCGCGCTACAGCAGGAATTGCCGCAGGTGAACTTACATCTAGGCGCTTTAAACGCATCCTTGTTTGAGGGAGTGGATTTGCTGGTGATCAGTCCGGGTGTGCCATTAGCTGAGCCTATGGTGCAAGCCGCTATTTCGCGTGGTTTAACTGTGGTGGGTGATGTTGAATTATTTGCCCAATACAAACCTGACAGCGCCAAAGTGATTGCAATTACTGGCTCTAATGGCAAAAGCACAGTCACGACTTTGGTCGGTGAAATGTGCAAAGCAGCGGGCTTAAAAACAGTAGTCGCTGGCAATATTGGCTTGCCAGTGCTCGATACCCTAAACGCAGATGTGCCTGATGTTTATGTGCTAGAGCTTTCTAGCTTTCAGCTTGAAACCACCTCATCCTTAAATGCAGATGCCGCCACAGTGCTTAATATCAGCGAAGATCATATGGATAGATACGCAGGCTTAGCGGATTATGCGCAAGCAAAAGCTCGCATATTTGCTGGTTCTGGCGTGCAAGTGCTCAATCGCCAAGACGCTTGGAGCATGGCAATGGCGATTGCGGGGCGTACTTGCCTGACTTTTGGTTTAGATGCGCCTGCTCAAGCGCAAGATTATGGTTTGGCGACGCAAGCTGAGCTCACCAGTTTAATGCGCGGTTCAAAAGCCTTGTTAACCACAGCTGAGATGAAAATTGCTGGTTTGCATAATGCCGTGAATGCCCTAGCGGCAATGGCATTGTGCGAGGCCATCGCTGTGCCATCCGCTGCCATGATAAGTGCGCTACGTGAATACAAAGGCTTGCCGCATCGTGTTGAGTGGGTTGCCAATATTGGCAATATTGCCTTTTACGATGATTCAAAAGGCACCAATGTAGGCGCTAGTTATGCCGCGCTACAAGGCTTAGTTGGTGCTAATGACAGCAAGAAAATCGTGTTAATTGCGGGAGGCGATGGCAAAGGGCAGGACTTTACGCCATTGGCTGAAATCGTCGCTAAAAATGCCCGCGCAGTGGTCTTAATTGGGCGTGATGCCGCCAAAATTCAAGCGGCTTTAATGCACACGCAAGTTGATTTAGTGCAGGTGGAAAGTTTAGAGCTGGCGGTGAAAAAAGCATACAGCCTAGCGCAATCGGGCGATGCGGTATTGCTTTCTCCAGCGTGCGCCAGTTTTGATATGTTCCGCAATTATGTCCATCGTGCAGAAGTCTTTGTGCATAGCGTTAAAGCGCTTGCCAGTGAGGAGGCCGCCGCATGATGCCTATGCTCAACAACCGCAACAAAATTACTGGTGAAAGCTATGACCAAGCCTTGCTTTGGGTCACCTTGATTTTGCTGGCATTTGGCATGGTCATGGTTTACTCAGCCTCAATTTCATGGGCAGAGGGCAAGTCTTTAACCCATCATCAAGCTGCTTATTACCTTATCCGCCACGCAGGCTTTTTAGTGGTGGGATTAAGCATAGGAGCGGTGGCTTTTCAAATCCCTACCCGTATCTGGCAAAAATCAGCACCGCTGCTGTTTTTAATTGGGCTGGGGATGTTGATTTTAGTGTTGGTGCCGGGCATAGGCCACAAAGTGTTGGGCAGTCGTCGCTGGATTAAATTAGTGTTTTTTCAAATTCAGCCTTCTGAGTTTATGAAGTTTTTAGCCGCAGTTTATGTGTCGGATTACACCACGCGCAAAGCGGCCTTGATGCAAAGCTTTAAACACGGCTTTTTACCTATGTTTTTCGCGATGATGTTTGTAGGGGCGCTGTTGTTGGCAGAGCCTGATTTCGGGGCATTTGTGGTGATTGCCGCCATTGCCATCGCTATTTTGTGGTTGGGCGGTATTAACTATCGGATTTTTCTTGGCTTACTGATTTTGCTGTTTATCGGCTTCATTATTTTGATTTGGACATCGCCTTATCGCCTACAACGCATTGTGGGCTATATGGATCCTTGGGCCGATCCTTACGGCAAAGGCTATCAATTGACTCACGCTTTGATTGCGTTTGGTCGCGGCGAATGGCTGGGCGTTGGTTTGGGCGGCAGTGTAGAAAAATTAATGTATTTGCCAGAAGCGCATACCGACTTCTTATTAGCGGTGATTGCTGAAGAGCTAGGCTTTGTAGGGGTGGCGACTTTAGTGGCCTTGTTTGCTTGGCTGGTGGTGCGTTCATTCAAAATCGCCAAAGAGTCGGTGAGCAATGAGCAGTATTTCTCGGCTTTGTTGGCGCAAGGCATAGGCGTGTGGATGGGCGTACAAAGCATTATCAATATGGGCGTCAATATGGGGCTGTTGCCAACCAAAGGCTTGACCTTGCCATTGTTGTCTTTTGGCGGTACAGGCGTGCTGGCAAATTGTGTTGCGATGGCAGTGTTACTGCGTATTGATTGGGAAAACAAACGTCTGTTTAAGGGTATTCAAGTATGAGCGCCCAAACATTAATGGTGATGGCAGGTGGTACAGGCGGACATGTTTATCCAGCGATGGCGGTTGCCGATTATTTGCAAGCGCAACACTGGAAGATAGTTTGGTTAGCGACTGAAGGTGGTATGGAAAACCGCTTAATAGAAGGCAAAGGCTACCAAAAAGCCATGATGACCATGCAGGGTGTGCGTGGTAAAGGTTTATTGGGATGGCTGTTATTGCCAATTAAATTAGCCAAAGCCTTAGCGCAAAGCTATCAGGCCATGCGGCAGTATCAGCCTAATGTTGTGCTTGGCATGGGCGGTTTTGCCGCGTTTCCTGGTGGCCTGATGGCGCGTCTGCTTGGTAAATCTTTAGTCATACACGAGCAAAACTCAGTAGCGGGTTTGACTAATAAAGTGTTGGCAAAAATTGCAACGCGCAGCTTGGCGGCTTTTCCTAAGGCGCTTAATCAAGCCAAAGTCGTCGGTAATCCAGTGCGTGCAGATATTGCTGAGCTTGCTGAACCAGCGGTGCGTTTTGCCGCGCACCAAGGGGCTTTGAGAGTTTTGGTGATAGGCGGCAGTTTGGGAGCACAAGCTTTAAATGAATTAATCCCGCAAGCCTTAGCAGCAATGCCAGTAGAGGCGAGACCGCAGGTGATACATCAAGCGGGGCTTAAGCATATAGAAGCTTTGCAAAACCATTATGCAGAATGCGGCGTATCGGCTGAGTGCCGAGCATTTATCGACAATATGGCAGAGATGTACGCATGGGCAGATTTTGTGATTTGCCGCGCTGGGGCAATGACAGTGGCTGAACTATCAGCCGTGGGCTTGGGTAGTTTGTTAGTGCCATTTCCGTTTGCGGTGGATGACCATCAAACCACTAATGCCGCTTATTTGGCTGATCAGCATGCCGCCTATGTAGAACAACAAGCCACATTAACAGTTGAAAAATTAGTGAACATTTTGAGTGGACTGACAAGAACTGCTTGTTTAGACATGGCTGAGCGTGCCCGTGCTTTAGGTAAGCCTGAAGCGACTGCTGAGCTTGCACATATTTGCATGGAGGTGGCGCGATGAAACATAAAGTCAAAAACATTCATTTCATCGGTATCGGTGGCTCAGGCATGAGCGGTATTGCCGAAGTGCTGGTCAATCTTGGCTTTAAAGTCACAGGCTCTGATTTAGCCAGCAATAGCGTGACAGCAAGACTGCAAGCGGCGGGCGCAACGGTGTACCAAGGTCACCAAAAAGAGAATCTGACAGATGCTGATGTGGTAGTGGTTTCCAGCGCGGTGAACGAAGCCAATCCTGAGGTAAAAGAAGCCCGCGCACGAAATATTCCCGTGGTGCCACGGGCTTTGATGTTGGCTGAGTTGATGCGTTTTAGGCAGGGTGTTGCGGTGGCTGGTACGCATGGCAAAACCACTACCACCAGCCTGATTGCCAGCATTTTGGCAGAGGCGGGCATGGATCCAACCTATGTGATTGGCGGTAAATTGGAGTCTGCCAACGCCAACGCCAAGCTGGGCACAGGCGAATATATCGTTGCCGAGGCGGATGAGTCTGATGCGTCTTTCTTGCACCTCACCCCAGTGATGGCAGTAGTGACCAATATTGATGCCGACCATATGGATACTTATGAGCATAGCTTCGACAAACTTAAAACAGCGTTTGTCGATTTTGTGCAGCAACTACCGTTTTGGGGCATGGCAGTCGTGTGTGTGGACGATGCCAATATCCGTGAAATTTTGCCGCGGATTACTAAGCCAGTAATGACTTACGGTTTTAGTCCAGAGGCGCGTGTACGGGCCATTAATGTGGTGGCAGATCACGGTCAAATGCACTTTACCGTGCAAAGAGTTAATGGCGTGACCACAGAGTTTGATGTCACCTTGAATCTGCCTGGTAAACATTATGTGCTAAACGCATTAGCCGCCATTGCCATCGCCAGTGAAGTGAATGTGCCTGACGCCGCCATGATTAAAGCGCTTAAAGAATTTAAAGGCGTAGGCCGCCGATTTGAGCGTTACGGCGAAATCAAAGCTCCAACGGGTGGCACATTTACCTTGATTGATGATTACGGTCACCACCCCGTAGAAATGCAAGCAGTGATTGCGGCGGCGCGTGGCGCTTTCCCTGATAGACGTTTGGTGTTGGCTTTTCAGCCACATCGTTTTACCAGAACGCGTGATTGTTTTGAGGACTTTGTCAAAGTGCTTTCTAGCGCCGATGCGGTCTTGCTAACTGAAGTGTACCCAGCGGGTGAAGCCCCGATAGTGGCGGCAGATGGCCGTGCACTGGTTCGCGCAGTCCGTGTCGCGGGCAAAGTTGAACCCTTATTTGTAGAAACCACCGCCGAATTGCCACAGGCCATTGTGAATACCGTGCAAGCAGACGACGTGGTGATTGTGATGGGTGCAGGTTCTATTGGACAAGTAGCAAGCTTAACAAGGGATTTATGCAAGTGATGGCACAAGCAAAAGGCACTTTGCTGATTAACGAGCCTATGGTTCGCTATAACAGTTGGCGTGTGGGCGGAAAAGCAGACCGTCTATATATCCCTGCCAGTTTGGATGATTTAAGTGCTTTCTTACAAAGTTTGCCAGCCAGCGAGCCTGTGCATTTTGTGGGCTTGGGCTCAAATTTATTGGTCAGAGATGCTGGGGTACGAGGCACGGTGGTGGTGTTACACAACGCGCTCAACACCCTGCAAATGCAAGGTGATTTGATTTATGCCGATGCTGGCGTGACTTGCGCCAAATTGGCACGCTTTACCGCCAAACAAGGCAAGCAAGGTGGCGAGTTTTGGGCGGGTATTCCTGGCACAGTAGGCGGTGCTTTAGCGATGAATGCAGGCTGTCATGGTGCTGAAACTTGGGACAGCGTTAAGCGTGTGTTAACCATAGATGCCAAAGGCTTGCTGCATGAGCGTGATGCTGCTGAGTTCCTTGTTAGTTACCGTCAGGTCAATATGCCTGTGGCTAATGAATGGTTTGTGGGTGCTTGGTTTGCCCTACCAGCAGGCGATGCGGCACAAGCCGAGCAACAGATAAAAGCACTTTTAGCAAAAAGATTGGCGACACAGCCGCTTAATTTGCCGAATGCAGGTTCTACTTTTCGCAATCCGGCAGGCGATCATGCGGCGCGGTTGATAGAGGCTTGTGGCTTAAAAGGTCACATCATAGGTGGCGCGCAAGTTTCAGAAAAACACGCCAATTTTATTGTGAATTTGGGCGAGGCAAGTGCGGCAGATATAGAGCAATTAATTGCCCTAATGCGCGAGACGGTAAAAGCAAAGTTTGGAATTGAGTTGTACCAAGAGGTGCATGTGTTAGGTGACAAAGTAGGCGAAAAATCATGAATTCAGCGTTCGGCAAAGTAGCGGTTTTATTAGGTGGCAAATCAGGCGAGCGTGAAGTCTCGCTTAAAAGCGGTGCGGCGGTATTAGCCGCATTGCAAGCGCAAGGCATCAATGCTGAAGCCTTCGACCCTGCGACTCGTCCACTGCATGATTTAGAACAATATGACGCTGCTTTTATTTCACTACATGGTCGTTTTGGTGAAGACGGCACCATGCAAGGTGCTTTAGAACTATTTGGTATTCCATATACCGGTTCTGGCGTCATGGCCTCAGCTATTGGCATGGATAAATGGCGTACCAAATTGATTTGGCGTGCGGCGGGCATCAGCACCCCTGCCTTTGAACTGGTAAGCGCAGATAGTGATTTTGCCGCGATTGAACAAAAACTTGGTTTGCCTTTGTTTGTGAAGCCTGCCAACGAAGGCTCCAGCATAGGGATTAGTAAAGTGAAAAACGCAGGCGGCTTAAAAGCGGCCTATCAACTGGCGGCAAAATCCGATCCGCTGGTGATTGCTGAGCAGTTTGTAGGTGGCGGCGAATATACCGTAGGTATTTTGGGTGACCAAGTATTGCCGATAGTACGCATCGTGCCTGCCAATGAATTTTATGACTTTGAAGCTAAATACTTGCGAGATGACACACAGTATTTGTGCCCTTGTGGCTTAGCTGCGGCGCAAGAAGCCAAGATACAAGCCGAGGCCTTGCAGGCATTTCGGGCAATAGGCGGTACGGGCTGGGGGCGTGTGGATTTCTTGATGGATGCAGCAGGCCAACATTACTTTTTAGAGGTGAATACCAGCCCAGGCATGACGGATCATAGTTTGGTGCCGATGGCGGCCAAGGCGGCGGGCATCTCCTTTGCTGAGTTAGTAAAAAGGATTTTGAGTTTGGCGATAGCACAACATGGGGCGCAATCAGATGTGGGATAAGCCCAACGTTTTGCATGGAATTGCCAACGTTTTATTTGCAATTTCATTCGTGCTTTTTTTGTATGGAGCGGTGTATGTGGTGGTGCATTTACCTATATTTCCAATCAATGAAGTGCGGGTTGAAGGGGAGCTAAAGCACGTGACACGAGAGCAAGTCAAAATGATTGCCAGCCGTTATTTGCAAGGTAATTTCTTTACTGCAAATTTGGTCAAGACGCGCCAAGCCTTTGAAAAACTGCCTTGGGCGCGCAACGTCAGCATCAGAAGACGCTGGCCGCATCGTTTGGAAGTGGTGATTGAAGAGCATCAAGCACTTGCCCGCTGGGGAAATATTGCTTTGGTGAATACCCACGGCGAGCTTTTTCATGCGGCATCAGATGCAGATTTGCCCGTGTTTTATGGGCCGGGAGATGGCGTGAAAGAAGTGGCTGATCATTATGCAGAGTTTGGTGCCTTGATAGCGCCAGCAGATTTGAAACTGACGGAAGTGACTTTAACGCCAAGGCGTTCATGGCAAGTCACCACCAATACAGGCATGGTGATTGCATTGGGCCGCGAACAGATGAATATGCGCTTATCAAGATTTATGCAGGTTTACAGCAAAACTTATGCTGGCTTGCGTGGTGATTTAGCTTATGTGGATTTGCGCTATCCAAGCGGTTTTGCAGTGCGTAGCCCGCTGGCTTTTGCCGCATCGGCAACGGAAGCTAAAGAGGCGAAAGCCAAAAAGCCAAACAAAGCGGATAGCGAGCCAGCAAAAAAAGATACAGCTAAAACGCCCGCTAAAAAACAAGCGAACACTAAAAATGAAACTAAGCAGGCTAAAGCCTGAGGCAACTTAAATTGAGCATAACAAGTATGAATACAAGTGGATTAAGAAAAGTGGAGAAACGCAATGAGCAGAGCTAAAGAAGAGAAAAACCTCATTATTGGCTTAGATATCGGGACTTCTAAGGTGGTGGCAATTGTTGCGGAGCTGATGGCTGATGGCAATATCAATGTGATTGGTTTGGGTCAGCATGTTTCACGGGGCTTGAAAAAAGGCGTGGTGATTAATATTGACTCTACCGTAAACGCGATTCAGCGTGCGATTGAAGAGGCCGAATTAATGGCAGATTGCACCATTAAAAATGTCTTTACTGGCATTGCGGGTAGCCATGTACAAAGCATCAACGCACGCGGCATGGTGAAAATCAAAGACGCTGAAGTGACGCAAGCGGATGTTTCTCGGGTGATTGAAACAGCACAAGCCATTGCCCTGCCGTCAGATCAACAGATTCTGCATATTCTGACTCAAGAATACATTATTGATGGTCAAGAAGATGTGCGTGAGCCACTCGGCATGAGCGGCATGAAGCTAGAAGTGAAAGTACATATTGTGACTGGCGCGGTGGCGGCTGCACAAAACATCGTGAAGAGCATCAAGCGTTGTGGTTTGGAAGTGACTGATTTGATTCTTCAGCCTTTGGCTTCTAGTGAAGCGGTGTTGACCGAAGATGAAAAAGAATTAGGTGTGTGTTTGGTGGATATCGGCGGCGGCACAACAGATATTGCCGTGTTCAAGCAAGGCGCCATTCGCCATACCGCCGTGATTCCAATTGCAGGCGATCAAATTACCAATGATGTGGCAGTAGCGCTGAGAACGCCTACCCAGTCGGCAGAAGATATCAAAATTAAGCATGGTTGCGCGCTACGTCAATTGGCTGACCCACGTGAAGTGGTTGAAGTGCAAGGCACGGATGGACGCGAGTCACGCCAGCTTTCAGTGCAGACATTAGCTGAGGTGATTGAACCGCGTGTGGTTGAACTATATGAATTTGTGTTGGCTGAGTTACGCCGTAGCGGGCTAGAAGAAATGATTGCTTCTGGCATCGTGATTACAGGCGGCTCAGCCATGATGAAGGGCATGGTTGAATTAGGCGAAGAAATTTTTCATATGCCTGTGCGACTTGGCTTGCCGAGATATGTGGGCGGCTTATCCGAAGTGGTGAGTAATCCACGTTATGCAACAGGTGTGGGCTTGTTGTTTATCGGCAAAAGACAAGTGGCACAACAAATACAAGTGAGTTTGGATGCTAACTCATTCGGTCGAATTCTTGAGCGGATGAAAAGTTGGTTTCAGGGTAATTTTTAGTAGTCAGTAGTGAAAGTAGTCAAGGCAGCAGTAATTTAGTTTAGGCAGATATCAAGGAGAAATACAATGTTTGAAATTATGGATAATGAAAACCAAGAAGCCGTTATTAAGGTGATTGGTGTTGGTGGTTGCGGCGGCAACGCTGTTGAGCACATGATCGCGAAGAATGTGGGTGGCGTAGAATTTATTTGCGCCAATACCGACATGCAAGCGCTTAAAAAGAGCCAAGCCAAGACCGTCTTGCAAATTGGCATGGACATCACAAAAGGTTTGGGTGCTGGGGCTAAACCTGAAGTGGGTCGCGAAGCGGCTCTGGAAGATCGTGATCGCATCGCAGAAGTGATTGATGGTGCTGATATGCTATTTATCACTGCGGGTATGGGTGGTGGTACAGGTACTGGCGCTGCGCCTATCGTTGCTGAAGTGGCGAAAGAAATGGGCATTTTGACAGTGGCAGTGGTGACTAAGCCGTTTGCGTTTGAAGGTAAGCGCGGCAAAGTAGCCAGTGATGGCTTGGAAGAACTTTCTAAGCATGTAGACTCTCTGATCATTATCCCTAACGACAAATTGATGGAAGTATTAGGCGATGATGTAACATTTATTGATGCTTTTAAAGCAGCTAATGATGTGCTTCATAATGCGGTTTCTGGCATTGCCGAAATCATTAATTGCCCAGGTTTGGTTAACGTCGACTTTGCTGACGTACGCACCGTGATGTCTGAAATGGGTATGGCGATGATGGGCTCTGCTGTTGCAACTGGCCCAGATCGCGCTGTATTAGCGGCTGAGCAAGCAGTGGCAAGTCCATTGTTAGAAAATGTTAACTTAGCCAATGCCCGTGGCGTTTTGGTCAACATTACGGCTAGTCATTCTTTTAAGATGAAAGAATACAATGACGTGATGCACACTATCCGCTCATTCACCGCAGAAGATGCTACCGTGATTATCGGTAATGTGTTCGATGAAAGCATGGGTGATGGTTTGCGTGTAACCATGGTGGCGACTGGTTTAAACGGCGCTGGCATGCAACAAAAACCAAAATTGGTGATGGCTTCGCCAGTGGTGCGTGATGGTACAACCAACCAACCAATTTACACGGGTGCTGGTAATGCGGCTTATATGGATGATGATGAGCCTGCGGTGTTTACACAAAATAGCGGTCGTCGTACTGTAGACGCGATGAAAAAAGACGGGATTGAAGAATATGACATCCCTGCGTTTTTGCGTAAACAGGCTGACTAATCAAACGATTATTCCTTTAGATTAATCGCTGATCCAGCCTTAGAAAAAGCGCTCTTATCATGAGTGAGCGCGGCATTTATGCTATGCTTTTAGCAGGACAGGTAGTCTTTATTGAGTGGGGTTCTTGTTTAATATGGAGCCCTTGAAACGGTTTTTTAGGATATATAAGGTGAGAGTAGAGAAGTTAATATGCTGAAACAGCGCACCCTTAAAAAATCAATTAGTGCCACTGGTGTGGGCTTGCATACTGGCGAAAAGGTCAAGATGACCTTGCGCCCAGCATTGCCAGACACTGGTATTGTTTTTCGTCGAGTCGATCTGCCCGACTCAGCCGAAATCAAAGTGCAGCCTCAATATGTATGCGACACCCGGATGTGTTCAGCCTTGGAACACGAAGGGGTGCGCGTTGCCACTGTCGAGCATTTAATGTCCGCGCTAGCTGGGCTAGGGATAGATAATCTCTATATCGAATTATCGGCTGGAGAAGTGCCTATTATGGATGGCAGCTCTGGCCCGTTTGTATTTTTACTTCAGCAAGCGGGTATTGTTGAACAGCCAGCGGCCAAGAAATTTATCCGCATTAAAAAGACAGTTGAAGTCCATGATGGTGATAAATGGGTGCGTTTTGATCCTTATTTTGGATTTAAAGTCGATTTTACAATTGATTTTGCGCACCCAGTTTTTGAACACACGGGCAACAATGTCAAGATTGATTTTGCCGATCATTCTTACATCAAAGAAGTGAGCCGTGCCCGTACTTTCGGCTTTATGCACGAGGTTGAAGCCTTGCGTTCTATGGGCTTAGCCCGTGGTGGTAGTTTAGATAATGCCATCGTTTTGGATGAATACCGTATTTTGAATCATGACGGCTTACGTTACGACGATGAGTTTGTGAAACATAAAGCCTTAGATGCCATTGGCGATTTATATGTGCTTGGTCATCCTTTGCTTTGCGCTTTCACCGCTTATAAATCTGGACATGCACTCAATAACCAATTGCTACGTACATTGATGGCTGATGCTGAAGCTTGGGAATACGCCAGCTTTGATAAAGTGGAAGAAGCGCCTGTGGGCTTTCAAGCACCTGTTATGGCATCACCAGCTTTGCAGTATATTTAAGTGAGAGGCGTTTGATGGTAAGAATCTTACTGCTACTGTTTATTATTGCTTTTGTCTTTTGCTACGGCGCTTATTTGGTCAAAGGTGACAGGCGCTATTTAAGGCTGTTAGGGCAACTGATTAAATACGCACTGATTGCCCTTGGTTTATTTTTTATGGTTAAGTTTATCTAAGTTTTTTTAATTTTTATCGCTACAATTTTCAGGTCATTGTTTGAATATCAATGAAACATTGGACCATCTTATTAAGTGTATGTTTATTCGGTGCTAGCCCTGCATGGGCAATGAGTGCCGATGAGACTTTTACGCACGCACAAACCGCTTATCAAACCAAAAATGTGAAAGCACTGGCTGATGACGCCAGCCAGCTACGCGCACAAAACTATTTGTTAGCGCCTTACGCAGACTATTGGCTGATGCTGATTACTTTGGCAACTGCCGATAAAACGGTGGTGCGCGATTTTCTATCGCAGTACGCCGACTATCCTTTTGCGGACAGGGTGCGCGGAGAATGGCTTAAAAGCTTGGGCAAGGCGCAAGACTGGGCGACCTTTTTTGATGAGTTGCCCAACTTTAAACGTGAAGATACTGCCGTGAGTTGTTATGCCCTTGAGGGGCGGGCAAAAAACGGTGATTTAATTGCACTCACCGAGGGTAAAGCGCTATGGATGACCACGGTTGAACAGCCAAGTAATTGCGAGAACTTATTTGATTTGATGCAAAGCGCTAAAGTGCTAACTCAAGATGATGTTTGGGCTAGATTTAGATTGGCGATGCAAGAAGGAAAAGTGGCTTTGGCTAAAGGCACTATTCAGCGTTATGCCAGCGTTGCAAAATCAGAATTAAAGCTGATTGATAGCGTTTACCAAAGCCCACAAGCCGCGCTAGAAAAGAAAATCATTCCATTTAAAAGCCATCTAGGCCGCGCTTTGAATCTATACGCGATTGATAGATTGGCGCGTAGTAAATTAGAAGATGCGCTCAGCATTTGGGCAAAATACATCACTCAGTTTGAATCCGATGAGCAATCTTATATGTGGGGGCGCTTAGCAATGCAATCTGCACGCCGCCATGATTCGGCTGAAGCCTTAAATTTATATGCCAAAGTCAATAATAGCGAGCTAGATCAAAATGCACTGGCGTGGAAAGTGCGTGCGGCATTGTTGGAGAAAAATTGGGCTGTCGTTTTATCGACCATAGGCGATATGCCAGCCACGCAACAAGAAGAACAAGCTTGGCGCTATTGGAAAGCAAGAGCCTATAAAGCACAAAATGCCATCCCTAAAGCCAATGCAATTTTTGTTCCGCTGGCGAAAGAGCACACTTTTTATGGTCTGTTAGCGCAAGACGAATTGGGCGATGTGCTTAGCGCGATGTCAATGAATTACATCCCTTCTGAAAATGAAGTCATGGCGGTGCGCAACCAGCCCGGCATCAAACGAGCGCTGGAATTACAAAGGCTGGATATGCGCTGGGAGAGCCGCGCAGAATGGGCTTGGGCTATTAAAGATTATGATGATAAACAGATGCTGGCTGCGGCTGAGTTGGCGATGCGGCAATCTTGGTACGATTTAGCAATTAATACCGCTGAGAAAACTAAGTTTGTTCATAATTTTGTGTTACGTTACCCAGTGCCTTATCGTGAAACCGTCAGAGGTTTTGCCAATGATAATGGTTTGGATGAAGCTTGGGTTTATGGCTTAACCCGCCAAGAGAGTCGTTTTGTCAGCTATGCAAAATCTGGCGTTGGGGCTTCGGGGCTGATGCAAGTGATGCCCGCCACCGCAGCATGGATTGCCAAAAGAACAGGGTTTACTGATTATCGTCAGAATATGATTCAACAAACAGAAACCAACGTAAAGTTAGGCACTTATTATTTACGTTACACCTTAGATTTAATGAGTGGACAAGCTGCCATGGCAACGGCGGCTTATAATGCAGGGCCAGGAAACGCTAGAAGATGGGCGCCGAAAAAGCCGATTGAAGGCGCGATTTATGCGGAAACTATTCCAATTTTAGAAACGCGGCAGTATGTGCAAAAAGTGATGGCGAATACTTGTTTTTATTCACAGCATTTGGGCACTAAAGCCTTGAGTCTTAAACAACGTTTGGGTTTAATTATTGGCGATGGCATTAGCCTTGCCAATGAAGATGGTGATAGTTAAGGCCTTAATAAAAAGCAAAAGAAAAGGTATTGATAGCATGAAGCAAGTATGTGTGTTGGGCGGTTCAGGTTTTGTTGGTAGTGCCATTGTTAGACAGCTCAGTTTGGCTGGTTATGGCGTTAAAGTGCTCACGCGCAAACGCGAAGCCAGCAAGCATCTTATTTTGTTGGCCAATGTTGATGTGCTTGAGTGTAACGTAATGGACGATGCGGCTTTGGCACAGGCGCTTAATGGCGCTGATGCTGTGATTAATCTAATTGGTATTTTGCATGAGCATAAAAAAGCCAGCTTTAAGGCCATGCACGCTGAATTGCCAGCACGTCTTGTTCAGTTATGCCTAAAGTTGGGCATCAAAAGATTGCTGCATATGAGTGCGCTGCAAGCCTCTGCACAAGCGCCAAGCGACTATCTAAAATCTAAAGCCATGGGTGAACAAGCCGTATTGCGTGCCGATAAAAATTTAGCCGTGACTATATTTAGACCCTCTATTGTTTTTGGTCGTGGTGATGGCTTTATCAATTTATTTGCCACCTTGGTGAAAATATTGCCAGTCATCCTGCTTGCCAAGCCGAATGCAAAGTTTCAGCCCATTTATGTTGAAGACCTTGCCCGTGCATTTGTGCTGGCTTTAGATCATATAGAAACTCAAGGCCAGAGCTACGATTTAGGTGGGCCTAAAGTCTATACACTCCGTCAGTTAGTCGCCTATGTTGCCGATGTCTTAGGCAAGAAGCGCATTATTATTGGCTTGAACAATACCCTCTCTTATCTGCAAGCTTTTGCGATGGAGTGCCTACCAGTTAAGCTGATGACCAGAGACAATGTGCGTTCTATGGAAGTCGATAGTGTTTGCGTCACGCACTTTCCTACCTATTTGGGTTTTCAGCCCACCGCTTTAGAAGCGATAGTGCCCGATTATTTAACTGAAGAGCATCCGCGCAATGCCTATAATCGTTTCCGCGCAAGGGCTGGAAGATAGTATGCAAGTGTTTTGCGTAGGCGGTGCAGTGCGTGATGCGCTGCTTGGCCTAGTGGTCAAAGACCGTGATTTTGTGGTGGTGGGTAGCACGCCTGCGGCCATGGAAGCTTTAGGTTTTAAAGCTGTTGGTAAAGACTTTCCTGTATTTTTGCATCCCGACACTCATGAAGAATATGCTTTGGCGCGGACTGAACGCAAAACAGCCAAAGGATACAAAGGCTTTCAAGTGCACGCTGACCCAGAGGTTACTTTAGAGCAAGACCTTGCCAGACGCGATTTAACCATTAATGCCATTGCACAAGATAACAATGGTCAACTGATAGACCCTTACGGCGGTTTAAACGATTTAAACGCTAAAACACTCAGGCATGTGAGCCCAGCCTTTAGCGAAGACCCAGTGCGTATTTTAAGAGCTGCTCGCTTTGCGGCGCGTTTTGCTGATTTTTCTGTGGCACCTGAGACTTTGCTTTTAATGCGTGAGATGGTTGAAAATGGCGAAGTCGATGCTTTGGTGCCAGAAAGAGTTTGGCAGGAAATTGCCAAGGGCTTGATGGAAAACAAGCCTAGTCGCATGTTTGAAGTGTTGCGTGCTTGTGGCGCTTTGCAAAAAATCATGCCTGAGCTAGACCGACTATGGGGCGTGCCACAACCTGAACTCTACCACCCTGAAATTGACACTGGCGTACATGTGATGATGGTGATTGATTATGCGGCAAAAAGCGGATACTCCTTGCCTATCCGTTTTGCTGCATTGACGCATGATTTGGGTAAGGGCACCACGCCCAAGGATATTTGGCCTAGGCATACAGGGCATGAGACGCGCAGCGTGAGCCTATTGCAGGAGTTGAGTATTAGGCTACGGGTGCCCAATGAGTGTAAAGAGTTGGCGCAAATCGTGGCTAAGTTTCATGGAAAAGTACATCAAGTTTCCAAAATGCGTCCCGATACTGCGCTGCAATTTTTGATTGATACAGATGCAATACGCCAGCCTCAGCGCTTTAAGGATTTTTTATTGGCCTGTGAGTGTGATTCACGGGGGCGGATTGGCTTTGAAACGGCAGCATGTCCAGAAGCGCAAATCACGCTCGACTGGTTGGCGCGGGTTTTGGCGGTTGATGCGGGTGCGGTTGCCAAACGGCAAGCCACACCAGAAGCGATTAAACAAGCGGTGTTTGAAGCACGCTTAGATGCGATTAAACAAGCTTTTTAGGCGCTTATTCCACCCCGTTTAGATAGTTGAGTTGTTGCTGAACAAACTCCATAGGCTGACGTTTAAAGCCACTCTTGGCAAATTGATGCCAACGTCCAATTACAAAACATAACATCAAATTCGCTTGAGATTCAGGCTCTATGCTACGGCTTGTCTGCGTTTGCGTAATGCGAAAAGATTGTTTGATGGTTGATTCAAGGCGGTCAAACATTTGATTGATACGCAGTTGTAATCTTGCATCCTCGTTGACCAGCGCATCGCCGATCAAAACCCGCGTCATGCCAGGATTCTTTTCTGCGAATAACAACATAATTGTCACGATGCGGCGCACTTGCGTCAGGCCGTCGGTTTCTTCGGTGGTGATTTTGTTAATCAGGCTAAATAGGCTTTGCTCAATAAAAGAAATTAAGCCTTCAAACATTTGCGCCTTGCTCGCAAAGTGACGATATAGCGCTGCTTCGCTGACGTCTAATTTTGCGGCGAGTGAAGCTGTGGTGATTTTTTCTTGTGTTGGGGTTTCCAACATATGCGCGAGGGTTTCAAGAATTTGTTGTTTGCGTTCGCCTGGTTTGCTTGCCATGAGGATCTCCAAGTGCTCTTAAATCAATGGTTAAAAATCAATATACGCTTGACTCACATTATATTCTAGAATGAGTAAGCGCTAACACGTTATTAATTCTTAAATCGACAAAGTTTGGTTTTTTTAGTTTTTTTGACACCCAAATTGTCTTCATGCCTAATCTTTTTGCGGTCATCAGCGCGGGTAAATTATCTTCTAGCATAATGCAGTCTTGGGCTTCTGCTTTGATGGCGCGTAAGAGTTGCTTGAATCCGCGCACAGAGGGTTTGGGGTGAAATCGGGTTGATTCCACACTAAATACCAAGCTAAATAAATCGCTAATGCCCAGCGTATCCAACACCCGCATGGCGTAATTCATCGGGGCATTAGTAAAAATCACCTTGCGGCCTTTGAGGCTGTTAATGCAATGCCTAAGCCGCTTAATTTCTGTGACCATATTTTCTAAATCCATTTGGTCATGCGTTTGGCATAAGAAATGATACGGATCAACGCCATGATGGCGCATTAAGCCTTTTAAGGTTGCGCCATATATGCGCCAATAGTGTTTGCGTAACTCAAATGCGTGATGTGCATCTACGTTGAGGGTGTCCATGATGTACTGCGTCATGGCTTGATTCATCACAGGGAAGATATGCGATGAGGCGTCGTGCAGGGTGTCGTCTAGGTCAAACACCCAAACACGCTGGCTGGCTTGCATTATTTTGCTTTGATGAGCGTACCTACGCCATCATCGGTTAATACTTCCAACAGCAAAGCGTGTTCTACGCGACCATCAATAATGTGTACAGACCTGACCCCGCTTCTTGCTGCATCGAGCGCGGAACTGATTTTTGGCAACATGCCACCTGAAAGCGTGCCGTCTTCTACCAAGTCGTCAATCTGCTTAGGCGTGAGCCCAGTTAATAAATGACCGTTTTTATCTAACACGCCTGGCGTATTGGTCAGCAAAATCAGCTTTTCTGCGCCTAAAATTTCAGCAAGTTTGCCCGCGACAACATCAGCATTGATATTGTAAGTTTCACCGTCAGGGCCTACGCCGATAGGCGCAATCACAGGAATAAAATCGCCGCTGTCTAAAAAGTTGATAATGCTAGGGTCAATTTTTGTGATGTCACCAACTTGCCCAACATCAATCATTTCTTCGGGATTGCTCAAGCTAGCCATCAGCAATTTTTCAGCATGGATAAAATTACCATCTTGGCCTGTTAAGCCCACGGCTTTGCCACCTTTTTGGTTAATCAGGTTCACAATTTCTTTATTGACTTGCCCACCCAGTACCATCTCTACAATGTCCATGGTTTCTTCGTCGGTGACGCGCATGCCTTGGATGAACTCGCCTTTTTTGCCTAGCTTATCAAGCATTTCGTTGATTTGTGGGCCGCCGCCGTGAACCACCACTGGGTTCATGCCGACCAGTTTGAGCAATACCACATCACTGGCAAAAGACGCTTTTAATTGCGGATCTGTCATGGCATTACCACCGTATTTGATGACGATGGTTTTATCAAAAAAGCGTTTGATATAAGGTAGAGCTTCAGCGAGCGTTTGTGCTTTTTGTGTTGAAGTCGGGTTGTTGCTCATGTTGTTTGGTCTCAATTGAGGTTGTTTTTTATTATTTTACCTTGAAACAAAAACAATGCGGCATTGCATTTTTGTTAAATCGACGAGAGTTTTTTGACGAACACTTTTGAGCGTCTTTGTAGATTGTAGATTTTTTGCTTTTCCGCAGGTAAATCGCTCACGGTTTTTTCGGTAAAGCCGCGCTCTAAGAACCAGTGTTCGGTTCTTGTGGTTAGGCAAAAGATGGTTTTAAAGCCTTGCTCTTTGGCTTGTTCTTCACAGTAATGGAAAAGCCGGTCGCCCCTGCCGCCACCGCGATAGGAGGGGTGGATGGCAAGGCAGGCAAATTCTGCGGTTTTTTCTTCAGCAAAAGGATAAAGTGCCGCACAACCAATCACGCGACCATCATGCTCCATCACATAAAACTGATCGATTTCCATTTCTAAACGCTCTCTACCGCGACGTACTAAGATGCCTTCTGCCTCTAGGGGTTCGATTAGTTGCAAGAGTGCGCCCACATCACCAATTTCAGCTTGGCGCATGGATTCAAGCGGCATTTCGGTGACCATCGTGCCTATGCCATCATAGGTAAATAGCTCTTGAAGAATTGCGCCATCAGTATGTCTGCAGATAAGGTGGGTTCTCGCTACGCCATGCTCACAGGCACGAATCGCAGCAGGCAAATAATAAGCCTCATCTTCAGTGATATTCGGCGTTTCAGGGGCTTGAGGCTCACCATTTTTTGACTGATTATTTTTTACATGCTGTAAAAGATTTTTGGCTTTTTGCGCTGTCATTTCGCGCAGCAGCTCACCTCTAGCATTGTGCACGCCAGAGGAATCCATTAAAAATATGAGCTTGTCGGCATCAAGGGCAATAGCTGTGCTGACCGCTACATCTTCTAATGACAGATTGAAAGCTTCACCCGTTGGTGAATAGCCTAAGGGTGAGAGCAGGACCATTTCACCATCATCTAATCTTTTTTGGATGCCAATTGCATCAACTTTACGCACCTCGCCCGTATGTTGTAAATCCACGCCATCAAGCACGCCTATTGGTTTAGCGGTGACGAAATTGCCGCTGGCGACTCTAATATCAGAGCCCGCCATTGGTGAGTTAACCAAGCCCATAGAAAGCAGGGATTCAATTTCTACCCGAATTGAGCCATTGGCTTCTTTAACCACTTCCATGGTCTGATCATCCGTCACCCGTAAACCACCCGCTAGTTTGGTTTGTAAATTGGCGCGTCTTAACCGTGATTCAATTTGCGGACGTGCGCCGTGGACTAAGACCAACCTCACCTCTAGGCTGGCAAGTAGGTTGAGGTCGTGAGAAAGTGAGACAAACTGACCGTCATCCACCACTTCTCCGCCAAAGGCGATAACAAAAGTTCTGCCACCAAAAGCATGGATATAAGGCGCGACTGAGCGAAACCAACTGACAAAAGCCTGCGCCCGATTCAGGCTTGGGGGGGCAGGCGTTGGTATAGATTTTTGATTAAAATTTGCGTAATCCGCAATTTTTTCGGCGACTTTTAATGATGGATTTGGCTCTGATTGTGCGTACAAAAATGCAGGCGTGCAGTTTAATGCCGCGCATATTTTCCGCAGCATACTCTCGGTAATGCCTTGTTCGCCGCGCTCTATTCTTGATAGGTTGCCGCTATCGGCGCCAATCGTTTGGGCAAGCGCCTGCAAAGTGAGGTGTAAAGACTTTCTTTGCTGTCTGATTGCTGCGCCCAGTGTTGTCGATGCCATCGTGCTCTTGCCTTACAATTTGTTTATTTCACATTATTTTAGTTTAAATATGTGTTAAATGCAAATTTTACTACAGGATTATTGTGTTAAGCGCAGAAATCGCCCCAAATAGTTTGCATGGCGGCGATGGCGGCAAGTGGCGCGGTTTCGGTGCGCAGTATCCGTTTACCCAGCCTGACGGGCGTGAAACCCTGTGAAGTCGCAAGTGCAATTTCTTCTGTGGTGAGGCCGCCCTCTGCCCCCACAAGCAGGCAAATATTGCCTGTGGGCAAGCTAAGGTCTTTAAAGCTCACTTCAGCGGTGGGCGATAAAGTGATTTTTGTTTGCGCCTCGGGCTGGCTAGCTAGCCAGTTTGCCAGCGACATGGGCATGGCGACTTTAGGCACAAAAGCCCGTCCAGATTGTTCACAGGCTGAGTTAACAACGTTTTGCCAGTGTTCACAGCGCTTTTCGGCGCGTTCGCCAGACAGTTTGACTACGCTACGTTGGCTGGCAATCGGCTGTATGGCGGTGACCCCCATTTCAACTGCTTTTTGAATGGTGAAGTCCATGCGGTCGCCGCTAGAAATGGCCTGTGCCAATATCACTTGTATCGGCGATTCATTGTCCACGCTTTTGACGCTGTTGATTTTAGCGACGACTTCATTCTTTTTGATAAAACATAATTCCCCAGCATAATCGTTGCCATCACCGTTAAATAAGGTTACTGAGTCTCCAATATCTAATCTCAGTACGCGGCTAGCATGGATGGCTGCGTTCTCTGATAACTTGATTTGTGCACCGAGTGCAAGCTTGTCAGAAGTTTTGGGGTCGCAGTAAAAGCGTGGATTAGCCATGAGTTTTGAGCCAGAATGATAAAATCTTAGTAGGCATTCTAATAGAAGGAATAAATAAAATGGTAAGTTTGAATCCACCTGTATGCGATTTTGGATGGCAAGCGCCAGATTTTAATTTGCCAGGCGTAGATGGTCGTCATTGGACGCTGGCTGATGTCGCAGGTGAAAATGGCTTATTGGTGATGTTTATTTGTAATCACTGCCCATATGTGCAAGCTATACGTCAACGTCTGGTGGCGGATATGGCGAGTCTTAAAGCGCTGGGAGTAAACGCAGTGGCGATATCCTCTAATGATGTGGTGAACTACCCACAAGACTCTTTTGAAAAGATGAAAGAAGTTTCGCGTGAGTTTGCTTTTGGTTTCCCTTATTTATTTGATGAAACGCAAAACGTCGCCAAAGCTTACGGTGCAATTTGTACGCCTGACTTTTTTGGCTTTAATGGCAAACTCGAACTGCAATATCGTGGTCGCTTTGATGATCAAGGGCGAGATTTAACGCCTAAGCCCAATGCTAGTCGAGATTTGCTTGAAGCAATGACGCTGGTTGCCAGCACTGGACGTGGCCCGCAGACACAAATAGCCAGTATAGGCTGCTCGATTAAATGGAAATAAAACATAGTTAAAAAGCAGCTTTTGCAACCATTTGGCGATTAATGGTATTGCTCAAAATGCCTTATTAAGCAATAATTCAGGCCTAAGCTCCCGTTAGAGTAATCAGTAAATGTCGTGCTACTAAAAAAAGCGTAGCCTTGATGTTGATGAATTTGGGGGAGAGGCTTGAAGAATTTCAGTGCCATGCTTGTTTTTGTGGGATCAAACACAATAAATAAGCTGGCACTTTTTACGCTTTAAATAAGATTGATTGATTAGGGAGAAAGAAATGGCAACTCGTAAAGATTTAGCAAACGCTATCCGTGCTTTGTCTATGGATGCTGTACAGAAAGCTAACTCTGGCCACCCAGGCGCACCGATGGGGATGGCTGAAATCGCTGAAGTATTATGGAATCATCATTTGCGTCACAACCCAACAAATCCAAACTGGGCTGACCGCGATCGTTTCGTATTGTCTAACGGCCACGGCTCAATGTTGATTTACTCATTGTTGCATTTGACTGGCTACGATTTGCCTATGGACGAAATCAAGACATTCCGTCAATTGCATTCTAAATGTGCTGGCCACCCAGAATACAGCTACGCGCCAGGCATTGAAACTACCACTGGTCCACTAGGCCAAGGTATCACCAACGCAGTTGGTTTCGCGATGGCTGAAAAATTAATGGCTAACCAATTTAACAAACCAGGTCACGACATCGTTGACCACTACACATACTGCTTCTTAGGTGACGGCTGTATGATGGAAGGTGTATCACACGAAGCTTGTGCTTTGGCTGGTACATGGGGCTTGGGTAAATTGGTGGCGTTCTGGGATGACAACGGCATCTCTATTGATGGTCACATTGAAGGTTGGTACACAGACGATACTGCTAAACGCTTTGAAGCTTATGGCTGGCACGTTCAATCAGTTGATGGTCATGACTCTGACGCCATCGATGCAGCAGTGAAAAAAGCAAAAGCAGTGACTGACAAACCATCATTGATTTGCTGTAAAACAGTCATCGGTATGGGCTCACCAAACAAATCTGGTAGCCATGATTGCCACGGTTCTGCACTTGGTGAAGAAGAGGTTGCAGCAACACGTGCAAACATCGGTTGGAACTATCCTCCATTTGAAATCCCAGCAGACGTTTACGCTGGTTGGGATCAAAAAGCTAAAGGCGCTAAATTAGAAGCTGACTGGAATGCTAAGTTTGATGCTTATGCAAAAGCTTTCCCAGCTGAAGCTGCTGAATTCAAACGTCGTATGGCAGGTGATTTGCCAGCAAACTGGAAACAAGCATCTGATGCATTGATTGCTGCAACCAACGAAAAAGCGGAAACAATCGCAACACGTAAAGCTTCACAAAACGTGATTGCTGCCTTGGCACCAACCTTGCCAGAATTCTTAGGCGGTTCTGCTGACTTGACTGGTTCTAACCTGACTTCATGCGGTAGCTTTACCCATGTTGATGGTAAAAAACCAGGTAACTACATCTCTTACGGTGTTCGTGAATTCGGTA
>JBMSSY010000003.1:0-28231 GCA_049424605.1 Candidatus Methylopumilus sp. | reverse complement strand
ATAACGATGTGGTTTCTTTCTTTGATCCGCGCGCCGAAAAAGGCACTTCTGAAGTAATTCAAGGTTTGGACAATCCACGCTTAGACGAACTGCTAGGCCGCCAAGCTGAAGAATTGCGCGTTGATGTTGAGCTAGTTCGCGGTGCCTCGCACACCTTTGATAAAGAGCGCTATTTAAGCGGCAAACAAACGCCCGTATTTTTTGGCTCAGCCATTAACAACTTTGGGGTGCAATCTTTGCTGGATGCGGTAGTTGAGCTATCGCCTCCACCGCTGGCTCGCAAAACTGCCTCGCGCGAAGTGGCGCCAGATGAAAACAAATTCTCAGGCTTTGTATTTAAAATCCAAGCCAATATGGACCCCAAACACCGTGACCGCATTGCCTTTTTACGGGTATGTTCAGGCAGATTTGAACGCGGCATGAAAATCAAACAAGTCGTCACGGGCAAACAAATCGCCGATAACAACGCCATTACCTTTATGGCGCAAGACCGCACCACCATGGATGAGGCTTATTCTGGCGATATTATCGGCATCCCTAACCACGGCACGGTCAAGCTAGGCGACACCTTTAGCGAAGGCGAAGATTTAAAATTCATCGGCATTCCATCGTTTGCCCCTGAGTTTTTCCGTCGTGCGCGCCTGAAAAATCCACTCAAGATGAAGCAACTACAAAAAGGCTTGCAGCAGCTTGCTGAAGAAGGCGCTTCGCAACTGTTCCGCCCTCTGATGAGTAATGACATGATTTTGGGCGCAGTCGGCATTTTGCAGTTTGACGTAGTGGCACATCGCCTAGAGCATGAGTACGGCGTGGATGTCATATTTGAAAGCTACGACTGCTCTACCGCCCGCTGGTTGCGCGGTTCAGAGGCTGATTTAAAAGCCATTGCCGATAAATACGGCTTTAACGTGGCACTTGATGGCGCTAATGAATATGTTTATCTCGCGCCTAATCGTGTGAACTTGCAGATGGCACAAGAGCGTTATCCTGATATTAAGTTTTTAGAAACGCGCGAGATTTTCTAGCTAGCTGATGCCAAAACCAGTCATCAAAATTACTTGCCCTTGCGGCAGCGGTTCGCTTTATCAAGACTGTTGTGAGCCTTACCATCTAAGCACTGGCGCGCCCAACGCTGAGAAGTTGATGCGTTCTCGCTACAGTGCTTATGTATTAGGTTTAGAAGATTATTTGCTCACCACTTGGCACCCTAACACTAGACCGCAATACCTTAAGCTGGCTAACGATCGCACCCAGTGGCTGGGGCTTGAGGTCAAGCGTTTTGAGCCTAATGATGACAGCGCGATTGTTGAGTTTGTTGCCAGCTACAAGGCTAATGGCAAAGCCGAAAAACTGCACGAAATCAGCCAGTTTAGGCGGATTGCGGGGCGCTGGTATTATGTGGATGGGGAGTTTTCTAGCTAAGTATTAAGCAAAGGCTTCACACAACATACTCAAAAAAGCGCCTAGCACGGGAATTAACTCTTCTTTTTCAAATGGCGCGGCATCATCTGTCCCCGCAATTAAAAAGGCAATCACCGCTTTATCCAAGTCTTCACGGAAGTGCGTCCAATGCTCAGCATCAGCATCGCCGACCAAATGGAATTTACGCATACCCGATTCCACAATGTCCGCCAGCTCTTCATTGCTAAGCTCAGCAAACAGTGATTTAGCAATCACAATTTGGTCTTGTTCCAAGTCAGCCACAATATCCTCAGCGCCCAGCGGCAAGACTAAATAAGCGTAAACCATTAAAGCAAAAGCTTGGTAAACGCTGAGCATATCGAAGTTGTCGTAACGCTCATCGGCTGGCGAGCGCGAGGCTTCTTTAATCGCTTTAGCCGTAATATAACAAGCCAAATAACTCGCCGCTTTGACGGGAGGATAGTCATCCAAATCACTACTCAGCGGCGCATCTTGTTCGGTCAGCCCTTCAGCCAAACAAAGCGCATGTAGCAGGCTTAAGTTTTTTGAATATAAGTTTTTAGATTGCTGATCTGCCATGTTGTTATGCTCTATCTCATTAAATATACGGTTTATTGTATCGCTGGTAATGTTTCCAGCAGCTCTTGTAGCTCAAGCCAGCGAGTTTCTGCTGTGGCTAGTTGTTGCGCCAATTCGGCTTGTCGCTTAAGTAAATCTTGCAATACCGACTTATCACTTTGGCTATATAAATCGGGGTCTGCCAGCTTAGTGTCTAAAGCAGTTTTATCTTGCTCCCACTTTGCCATATTGCTTTCAATCTGCTCAGTTTCTTTAAGCAAGGGTCTACGCTCAGCAAGCCGCGCTTGCCTATCGGCCTTGCTTTGCGCCCTATCTGCCTTATTGGCTGATGCTGGCTGTTCTTTGCTTGATTCTAGACTTTGTTTATCTGCTAATTTTTGTGCGTTCAGCCAGTCTTTATAGTCTTCCAAATCGCCATCAAACACTTCGGCTTTGCCGTGCGCCACCAACATAAATTTATCGCAGCTTGCCCTTAGCATGGCTCTATCATGCGAGACAATCACTACCCCGCCTTGATACTCTTGCAAAGCCACCGTCAGTGCGTGACGCATTTCCAAATCTAAATGGTTGGTTGGCTCATCCAGCAACAGTAAATTGGGACGTGTCCAAATCAGCAAAGCCAAGGCCAGACGAGATTTCTCACCGCCTGAAAATGGGCCGCAAGGCGTGCTTGCCATATCGCCTTTAAAATCAAAGCCGCCTAAATAATTACGATGTTCTTGTTCCCGCGTTTCAGGGTCTAGCTTTTGCATATGCTCAAGCGGCGATTCATCAAGCCGCAACTGCTCAAGCTGATGCTGGGCAAAATAGCCTATCTTTAAATCTTTACCATCAACCCGCTTGCCCGACTTCATCGCAAGTTCGTTGGCAAGTAGCTTAATCAGCGTTGATTTGCCAGCGCCGTTGCGCCCCAACAACCCTAAACGCTCACCAGGACGTAAAGCCAGCTCTATTTTGCTTAAGATAGTGGTATCGCCATACCCCACACTGACGTCATCTAGCACCAGCAATGGATCTGGCAGGTTTTGCATTTCTCTAAAACTAAAATCAAAAGGCGTATCAATATGCGCGGCTGAAATCATCTCCATACGTTCAAGCGCTTTAATACGGCTTTGCGCTTGGCGTGCTTTGGTGGCCTTGGCGCGGAAGCGTTCAATATAGCTTTGCAAATGCGCTACATTGCGTTGTTGGCGCTCATACATGGATTGTTGTTGCGCCAAACGCTCGGCACGTTGCCGTTCAAAATCCGAATAGCCGCCTTTGTACAAGGTCAGTCGCTGTTGTTCAATATGCGCGATATGGTTAACGATGGCATCTAAAAAATCTCGGTCATGCGAAATTAATACCAAAGTGCCACGATATTCATTGAGCCAAGTTTCCAGCCAAATCACTGCGTCCAAATCCAAGTGATTGGTCGGCTCATCCAATAACAGCAAGTCTGAACGGCACATCAAAGCACGCGCCAAATTAAGCCTGACCCGCCAACCACCCGAAAAATCAGAGACAGGTCGATTTAAGTCTGCATGTTTAAAGCCTAAACCATCTAATAGTTCTGCGGCTCTGGCTCGTGCTGAATAGCCCTCAATCTCGCTAAAACGCGCATGTAACTCGCCTATTTTTTCGCCCTGATGTTGCGCTTCTGCCTCCAGCAAAGCCGCTTCAATGGCGCGCAATTCGACATCGCCATCCAAAGTAAACTCAATGGCTGCTTGCGCTAAAGCAGGGGTTTCTTGTGCAACATGGGCAATCACCCAATTAGGCGGCATTTCCAAATCGCCATGTTCGGGGTGCAACTCACCGCGCAACATCGCAAACAAGCTAGATTTGCCTGCGCCGTTTGCACCTGTCAAACCGACCTTATGGCCAGGATGAAGCTGTAAGGATGCGCCTTCGACCAGCACTTTAACGCCACGGGTTAAAGTGAGATTTTTAAATTGAATCAAACTTGCCTTTCTTTTTAACGTGCATCTTGAGCTATCACGTCAGCCAACTTTTAACAAAGGCGTTATTCTAAAGCAACTATGGTCATCTCATGACTTGTTTTATGCAATAACTCCCTCATCTAATAAGCATGCATATAGTAGAATGTAGCCCATGAATAAAAGCCAACACCATCTATTCAAACGCCGAACATGCAAAATTAATTAAAATATTCATTCATGATAAAAAAATCGCTACTTTGGTCATACCGAATCGCTTACATCGCGTTGGGGACAATGGTGTTCGTCGGTTTGTTATCGATTATCGTCTTGCGCTATTTTATCCTGCCGCATATTGACGATTACAAACCAAAAATCGTGCAAGGCCTGACACAAATTCTTGGTCAAAAAGTCACCATCGGTAATATCTATGCCAACTGGGATGCGCTTAATCCGCATTTATCCATTTTTAATGTCGATATTTACGATAAGCAAAATCGCCTAGCACTCAGTTTGCAACATATCGAAGGCAGCCTGTCTTGGACCAGTATTCCATTGTTAGAACCACGCCTTGCTTCGTTTACTATTTACCGGCCTGAGCTCACCATTCGCCGCGAAAAAGACGGCACGGTGTACGTTGCTGGGGTATCAATGAGCGGCCCATCTAAGCCTGAGTTTCCTAATTGGCTGTTGCGCCAAGCGCAGGTTAATGTGGTTGATGCCAATATTGTTTGGCAAGATGATTTACGCGGCGCTCCTGCATTAAATTTAGACCAACTGAATCTGCAACTAGAAAACCCTGCTTGGGATAGTTTGCGTGGACGCCATCTTTTTAGCTTGCGCGCTACTCCGTCTGCCGCCACCTCAAAACCAATTGATATTCGTGGCAAAGTATTTGGCAAAGATATCAGCCAAATCGAACAATGGTATGGCACGCTGTATAGCAAGATTGAAGGCACCGACATTGCCGCTTGGCGCAATTGGCTGGATTACCCGTTTGATTTACGTGAAGGCCACGGCGCGGCGCAATTTTGGATGGACTTTGCGGATAATCAAGTCGATAGCCTCACTACCGATATCTCGCTGAATAAAGTGGCGACTCGCCTGCCTTACAACGACACAGAAAATCGCTTTAACCGTATCGCTGGTCGCTTTAAATGGATGCGCCATAGAGATGGTCAAGAAATCCAAGGTGAAGGCATCAAGATTGTGACTGCTGACGATTTAAATATGCGTAGCGGCAAATTTTCAATTCGTGAGCGTATCAGCAAGCAAGAGCAGTCGCTGGATGGTGATGTGTTGCTAGATGAAATCCAACTGGAAACGCTTAACAAGTTAACGCCATATTTCACACTACCTAACAAGGTCGCAGAAGCGCTCAAAGAAACTGACCCGCTGGGCAAGTTAAGCAATCTTCACCTCAGTTGGCACAGCAAAGGTGAAAACCTAGCGCAATACGCTTTAAGCGCTGACTTTGCTGGACTAAGCCTCAAGCCTTATAGCAATTATTCTTTGCCTGGCTTTACCAATTTGACTGGCAAGATTGATATTAACCAAAAGCAAGGCAAGCTCACGCTAAACTCACAAGCGGCCACACTGAATTTCACCCCCGTGCTGCGCTGGCCTTTGCCCGCTGATAAGCTGACTGGTCAAGTTGACTGGACAATTAACAATCAAGTATTGGACTTAGAGGTTAACAGGCTAACCATCAAAAACGAGCATTTAGAGGGCGAGCTAGACGCACGCTTTACTTCTGATGGCACAAAACATTATTTAGACTTGACTGGTCACGCCTCCAAAGCCGATTTGAAATATGGTCGCTTCTATTACCCAAATAGCATCAGTGCAGATACTGTTGCTTGGCTAGACAAATCCATACTGTCAGGCCGTGGTGAAGATGTAAATGTCAGAATAAAGGGCGACCTCAAGGACTATCCTTTTGACGGCAACAAACACGGCATTTTAAAAGTCACCGCTAATATTAAAGATGCCGTTTTAGATTACACCGATGGCTGGCCTAAAGCTGAAGGAATAAATCTCGCCATGCTATTTGAGGGCAAGCGCATGGAGTTAAACGCTAGCGCGGGCCATTTTTTCGGTAATGAAATTAAAAAGGCCAAAATCACTATTCCTGATTTGGAAACTGACGACAATATGCTGGATATTGTTGGCGAGCTGCAAAGCCCAGTAAGTGAAGGTGTTAAATTTATCAACGCCAGCCCCATCGCAAAATTGGCGAATGGCTTTACCGACAGTCTTAAAACTTCGGGGACTGGCAAATTAAATCTTAACTTACATATTCCGCTTAACAATACCGATGCTACCAAAGTAAAAGGCACTTACCTAATTAGCAATGGCAGTATGCTTGCCGATAGTATCCCTGAACTGACTAAGCTAAATGGCACTGTTGAATTTACCGAGTCTGCGATTAACGCAAATAATATCAACACTTGGGCTTATGGCGCTCCAGCCGTGTTTAGCGTGAATACGGATAAAAACCATATCATCCAAATTACTGCTCATGGTCGCGTTACCGATGCAGGCCTCAGAAAATCGTTTGCTAGCTTAGTCCCTAGCACGCTGGCTGGTAGCGCTGATTGGTCTGCTAAAGCGCAAATCGCCAACAAACAATCAGAGGTCAGCATACGCTCCAATTTAGTGGGCTTAAGCTCACAACTGCCAGCGCCGTTTGGAAAAGCAACGGCTGACGCTACGCCTTTGTTGATAGAGAAAAAACCCCTCAGCGAAACGCAAGACAGCATCAAAGTGAGCTTGGGGAGCGCCATAGGTGCAAAATTTATTCGTAGCTCACAAAACGGCATCAGCAAAATTGACCGTGGCGATATTGGCATTAATATTCCGCCCGAAATTAGCAACCAAAAAGGCGTGTCGCTGCGCGCCAATTTGGACAGCTTAGATATCGATGAATGGCTAGCGCAATTAGATAAAAGCGCTGCCAATAATCCACCTAATGCGATTACCATCAATCGCATTGAGTTAAGCACCAACCATTTAGATTTGTTTGATCGCCGTATCAATGCATTAAAACTCAATGCAAAATCGGCTGATAACGCTTGGATTATGAATCTCAAAAGCGATGAAATCACTGGCGACTTAAAATGGAGCCAAGATGGCAACGGCAAAATCAGCGGTAATCTTGCCAACTTAATCTTTCCATCCCCTACTCCAGATGCAGTAAAAGCGCCTGCACACGCCGCCGCCAAACAACTTAACCTCAAATACCCAGCCTTGGATATTGCTGCGGATAACTTCGAGATGGGCAAGAAAAAACTTGGACGTTTAGAGTTGCAAGCGAAAGAACAATTTGGCAATTGGGGCATCGATAAGCTACGCCTAAGTTCAGCAGATGGCGTGATTAACGCCAATGGTGAATGGAATAACTGGAAAAA
The DNA here is from genome assembly GCA_049424605.1 of Candidatus Methylopumilus sp. GTDB lineage: Bacteria > Pseudomonadota > Gammaproteobacteria > Burkholderiales > Methylophilaceae > Methylopumilus_A. Next base: position 20,901 of record JBMSSY010000003.1, on the reverse strand, counting down.
TCATCCCAACACCAAACTGCGCTTTAATTGGGAAATTAATGACATGGGCAAAGCGCTCAAGCGGCTTGATTTTGGCGATGTGATCAAAGGCGGCTCAGCGGAAATTACAGGCCAGTTAAAATGGGCAGGAAGCCCTCATGAATTTAACGTGCCAAATCTATCAGGTAGCGTGCATTTAGAGGCTAAAAAAGGACAAATCCTTCAAGTAGAGCCTGGTGTGGGGCGCTTGTTTAGCATTTTGAGTCTGCAAAATCTGCCTAGACGCTTAACGCTGGACTTTAAAGACCTATTCAGCAGTGGCTTCGGCTTTGACAAAATTACCGCAGACGTCAATATTGAACGCGGCGTGATGTATAGCGATAACTTTAAAATGGATGGGCCGACTGCCAGCGTTGAAATCAAAGGTGAGACCGACTTAGATAAAGAAACACAACATTTTTACATCAAGGTAAAACCCTACATCAGCGACACGCTTTCATTAGCCGCTTTTGCTGGCGGCCCTGCGGTGGGCGCCGCAGCTTATATCGCGCAAAAGATATTAAAAGACCCTCTGAATAAAATCGCTGAAACGCAATATGAGATTGTTGGCACATGGAGCAATCCACAAGAAAAAGAAAGCAAAACGGCCCCTGCAACTAATAGCAATGCGCCTTTGGGGAAATAAGCAAAAAGCTATTTAATCTTCACTTGAGTGTTAAAAAGTTTATTTCATAAATATTTAACATTTGCCAAATCGGTTATCATATCAGTGACTCCAACTCACCATTTTATTGGAAATAAGGCATGGCAATTAAATCACGTAGCAATCACACCAAAGCAAGTCCAACAGCAAAGGGCATCGTTAAAATCGCTGGCATACAAATGGCCTCAGGACCTAACGTTTCAGCCAATTTAAGCGAAGCCGAACGTTTAATTAAAATCGCTGCCGAGCAAGGCGCAAAACTGATTGTGTTACCTGAATACTTTGCCATTATGGGCATTAAAGATACTGACAAAGTCAAAGTCGGTGAAAAAGAAGGTAGCGGCCCGATTCAAAAGTTTCTTGCTAGCACTGCAAAAAAACATGATGTGTGGCTGGTGGCTGGCTCTGTACCGCTGCAATCCGAAAGCAAAGACAAGATTTACAACGCTTGCATGGTGTATGACAACAAGGGAAAACTAGTCGCTAGATACAATAAGATTCATCTCTTTGGCCTGAATCTTGGCAATGAAAAATACCATGAAGAATCAACCATTATTCCTGGCAATCAGGTGGTCACTGTCGACAGCCCATTTGGCAAAATTGGGCTATCCATTTGCTATGATTTGCGCTTCCCGGAACTTTATCGCGCCATGGGTGAAGTTGATTTAATCCTCGTGCCTGCCGCTTTTACCGAAACTACAGGCAAAGCCCACTGGGAAACCTTGGTGCGTGCGCGTGCCATTGAAAACCTATGTTATGTTTTAGCCCCTGCCCAAGGCGGTTATCATGCCTCAGGCCGTGAAACCCATGGCGACAGTATGATTGTTGATCCTTGGGGCGTGGTGCTTGACCGTTTACCACGGGGCTCTGGCGTGGTGATTGCTTCTATGAATTTAGATTATCAAGCCAGCCTGCGTAATAGCTTGCCTGCTTTGCAGCACCGAACGCTATTTAAACAAGCTTAAATTTAGCTGGTATTAGAGATTTTACTTAGCGGGGTTATGCCCCGCTTCTGCTATATTGTAAGCAATTAAAACGTCATCATTGAAAGCCTTTGCATGAAACAAGATCACGATATCAACCAACAAACTAAGCACTTCAGCACAGCCACTGAAACCCTGCTTGATCCATCTAGTTTGGATGTGCCTGCATTGCAATCGGTTTTAAACAATATCATGACGCATGAAGTTGATTACGCTGATTTGTACTTTCAATACAGCCGTTCTGAAAGCTGGGGCCTAGAAGAAGGCCAAGTAAAATCAGGCAATTTCAGCATAGATCAAGGCGTAGGGGTGCGTGCCGTCAGCGGTGAAAAAACCGCTTTTGCTTATTCAGACGACATCAATTTACAGGCGCTTCAACAAGCGGCTGATGTAACCAAAGCTATTGCCAATGCTGGCTCAGATAGTTTTGAAGCTAATAAAACTGGCGTCATTCACCATACCTCAGCGCCTCAGCTTTATATTCCACAAGACCCAATCGCCTCCCTGAGTGCAGAGGCTAAAGTGAAGTTGCTAGAACGCTTAGAAACTTATGCCCGTAAAATAGACCCTCGTATAACCCAAGTGACAGCATCTATTGCAGGAGAATATGAAGTCATCATGGTGCCTCGCCACGATGGTGTGATGGCAGCTGATGTGCGGCCTTTGGTGCGTTTATCCATTAATGTCATTGCTGAAAGCAATGGCAAACGCGAGCAAGGGTCAGCAGGTGGTGGTGGTCGCTTTGACTATGCCTACTTTACTGATGAAGTGTTGCAAGACTACGCTGAAAAAGCCGTTCACCAAGCCTTAGTCAATTTAGATGCACGCCCCGCGCCAGCAGGCAATATGACCGTGGTGCTTGGCGCTGGCTGGCCTGGTATTTTGTTGCACGAAGCCATTGGTCACGGTTTGGAGGGCGACTTTAATCGCAAAGGTAGCTCAGCTTTTTCTGGCAAAATCGGTCAACGTGTCGCTTCAAAAGGCATTACCGTTGTGGATGATGGCACCATTAGCAATCGTCGTGGTTCATTAAGCCTAGATGATGAAGGCAATCCAACCCAGCGCACGGTATTAATTGAAGATGGCATTTTGCGTGGCTATATTCAAGACAGTCTAAATAGCCGTTTAATGGGCATGCCATTAACAGGCAATGCTCGCCGTGAATCTTACGCACACATCCCTATGCCGCGCATGACTAATACTTACATGCTCAATGGCAATATGCCGCCAGAAGAGATTATCAAATCGGTTAAAAAAGGCTTGTATGCCGCTAACTTTGGTGGCGGACAAGTGGATATTACCAGCGGAAAATTCGTCTTTAGTGCCGCAGAAGCTTATATGATTGAAGATGGCAAAATCACCTATCCCGTCAAAGGCGCCACTTTAATTGGCAATGGCCCAGACGTACTCACCCGCGTTTCCATGATAGGCAATGACATGGCGCTAGACAGTGGCGTAGGCACTTGTGGCAAGGAAGGTCAAAGCGTACCCGTTGGCGTTGGGCAACCCACCTTAAAAATTGATGGGCTAACAGTGGGCGGAACCAGTTAAAAAGCTTTTAAGCTTGTTTGGCAAAAAACATAAACTGTGTTTTACTTCTGTTTAAGCATGAATCTTAATAAAAAATTAACCATAGCATTTCTTTAAAAGCGAAGAGGATTAAAGATGGCGACAAACGAGACAACAACGACAGCAGCAAAGCCAGCAAGCGCTAAAAAACCAGCTGCCAAAAAGCCTGCGGTTAAAAAACCTGCTGCACCAAAAACAACAGCTAGCAAACCAGCGGCAGCAAAAAAACCAGTGGCTGCTAAAAAGCCTGCCGTCGCCAAAGCAACGGCGCCTAAAACAACCGCGGCTAAGCCTGCGGCAGCAAAACCAGCAGTAGCTAAAAACCCAGCGGCCAAAAAGCCTGCCGCTAAGAAACCTGCCGCAGCAAAACCAGTGGCTACAGCTAAAGCCGTTGAATCTGCACCAGTAGTACAAAAAGCAGCGCCAGAGGCTGGCTTGTTTGCTCAAATTGGTGCTTTTTTCAAAAAGCTATTGGGCTAAACGCAGTTTAATTGTTGTGACTTTATTTTAAGCTTGGGCATTTTGCCCAAGCTGGGCTTAACAGCTAGGCTTAATATGTATTAAAGTCACTGGGCGGGATGTTGTTGTTGAGCTAATTCATCCCTCTGTAATTTATGGTATCTATTCTTAAAAGTTTTATTGTTTAACTTAAAAGGAACGAAGATGGCCGAAAGCAAACCTGTAAAATCAAGCACACCAAAAGCTGCAAGCGCTCCCAAGAAAGCTGCCGCGCCAAAAAAAGCTGCTGCTCCCAAAAAAGTGCCTGCCAAGAAAGCGCCTGCCGCTAAAAAAGCCAGTGCTAAAAAGACCAAACCTAGCGCAGAAGCATTGTATAAAATGACCGAAGTTGCGGCTTATTACATTGCACTCAATGATAGCTTTAAAGGTAATCCAAGTGACTATTGGATTAGCGCTGAAGCGCAAATCACCGCGCTGTATAAATAGACTCACCCCAATTAAATAAAGCCTAGCCTCTAAGCTAATCTTTATTCATAGCCGTAGTCGCCAGGCTACGGCTATAATACCGCTTCTTTACTTATGACACCTGGCAACACTTCATGCAGTTTTCCTTAGCCGTTCCAGCACAAGCTAGCAGCAAAAAATTAGACGATACCTGTGCTGGTTTAGACAGCGCCGCACTTGCACAGCTAGCGCTTGAGCTTAAAGCCAATAAAACAAAAACACCGCTTGCCATTATCACTGCCAATGCTTTTGATGCGCAGCGTCTGCTTGAAGAGATTCCTTGGTTCGCGCCCCAACTAGTCGTTAACCTGCTGCCCGATTGGGAAACCCTGCCCTACGACCACTTTTCGCCGCATCCTGATTTAATTTCTGAGCGCTTATCCACGCTGTACCAAATCAGCCAAAATCATTGTGACGTGGTGATTGTGCCAGTGGGAACAGCCTTAATCCAATTACCGCCCATGACCTACCTAGCGGCTAATAGCTTTATGATTAGCAAAGGGCAAAAGCTAGATTTAGAAGCGCTGAGAAAACAATGTGCAGAAGCGGGTTACCACCATGTAAGCCAAGTGGTGAGTCCAGGTGAATTTAGTGTACGTGGCGGCTTGGTAGATTTATTTCCTATGGGCAGCGCCCTCCCTTTTCGCTTAGATTTATTCGATGATGAAATCGAAACCATACGCACCTTTGATGTTGATACCCAGCGTAGCTTATATCCCGTGCCTGAAATCCGTCTATTACCCGCACGCGAATTTCCTTTGGATGACCAAGGCGTTGCACTTTTTAGGCAAAATTTCCGTGAACAGTTTGAAGGCGATCCTTCTCGAAGCCGCATATACAAAGACGTAAGCAAAAGCATCGCCAGCGGCGGTATTGAATGGTATTTACCATTATTCTTTGAAAAAACCGCCAGCTTGCTGGATTACCTGCCAGAGCAAACCGTACTCTGTATGCACGGCAATCTAGACAGCGCAGCCCAAAACTTCTGGCATGAAGCGCAATCTCGTTATCGGCTATTAGCACATGATGTTGAGCGCCCTATTCTCACGCCAGAAACCTTGCTGATCAAAACTGATGATTTTTTCAGCCAAACACATCGTTATGCTCGTCTTACCATTCATCAGAATCAGGCAGTTGCTGGCTTACCTGAGTTAGATATTGAGCGCCGCGCAGAAAAGCCCTTACATAAGCTAGCAAGCTTTATCCTAAGCTTTAAGGGCCGCATATTGATTGCCGCCGAAAGCCTAGGTCGCCGCGAAACCATTTTGCAGTTACTCACTGATCAAGAGATTAAACCTGAGCTTTGTGAAAGCTGGGAAGACTTTAATACCAGCAACGCCAAACTGATGCTGGGCGTGACCACCCTCCATAGCGGCTTTCAATACCAAGACATCGCGATTATCACCGAGGCGGAGCTTTACGCCGCCACCGTGCGTCAACAACGCAGACGTGAAAAAGAAAAATCCCGCAGTACCGAAGGCATGCTCAAAGACCTCTCTGAGCTGCGCGAAAACGACCCTGTGGTACACGAACAGCATGGCGTGGGGCGTTATCGTGGCCTGATTAATTTAGATTTCGGTGAAGGCGAAACTGAGTTTCTGCTATTGGAATATGCTGGCAACGACAAACTCTATGTGCCCGTTTCTCAACTCTTTCTGATTTCGCGCTATTCAGGTGGCCCGCCAGAGTCTGCGCCATTGCATAGACTCGGTTCAGGCAACTGGGAAAAAGCCAAGAAAAAAGCGCTTAAACAAATCCGCGACACCGCGGCTGAACTGCTTAATCTTTACGCACAACGTGCCGCACGCAAAGGCCATGCCTTTACCTTGAGCTTGCATGATTATGAAACCTTCGCTGAAGGCTTTCCGTTTGAAGAAACACCAGACCAGCTATCTGCTATTGAAGCGGTGATTAGCGATATGCAATCAGGCCGCCCGATGGATAGATTAGTCTGTGGTGACGTAGGCTTTGGCAAAACAGAAGTCGCGCTACGCGCCGCTTTTGTAGCGGTGATGGGTGGCCGCCAAGTCGCGGTATTGGTCCCCACCACCTTGCTGGCTGAACAACACTATCAAAACTTTAGCGACCGCTTTGCCGAATGGCCGATTAAAGTCGCCGAGATTTCACGCTTCCGCACCGCCAAAGAACAAGCTGAAGCGCTTAAAGGCTTAGCCGATGGCAGTATAGACATCATCATCGGCACGCACCGCTTAATCTCCAAAGATGTAAAGTTTGATAATCTAGGTTTAGTGATTTTGGACGAAGAGCATCGCTTTGGCGTGCGTCAAAAAGAGCAGCTCAAAGCGCTACGTGCTGAGGTAGATGTATTAACCCTCACCGCCACACCCATTCCGCGTACTTTAAGCATGGCCATGGAAGGCTTGCGTGAATTTAGTGTGATTACCACACCGCCGCAAAAACGCTTGGCGATTAAAACCTTTGCCACAGATTACTCAGAAGGCATTATTCGTGAAGCCGCCATGCGCGAATTTAAGCGTGGCGGGCAAGTTTATTTCTTGCATAACGAGGTAGATACCATACACTCCATGCGCGAAAAACTAGAACGCATCTTGCCCGAAGCCCGCATCAGCGTTGCGCATGGTCAATTACGCGAACGCGAACTAGAGCATGTCATGCGTGATTTTTACCATCAGCGCTCCAACCTACTACTGTGTACCACCATTATTGAAACTGGGATTGACGTACCAACCGCCAACACCATTATCATGAACCGCGCAGATATGTTTGGCTTAGCACAACTGCATCAACTGCGCGGTCGCGTTGGGCGCTCACACCATCAAGCCTATGCCTATTTGCTTACCGAACCTAACCGCAAAATCACCCCGCAAGCACAAAAGCGTTTAGACGCAATTCAATTGCTAGAAGACTTGGGCGCAGGCTTTCATCTTGCCATGCACGACTTAGAAATACGCGGCGCAGGCGAACTGCTAGGCGACTCACAAAGTGGCGAGATGCAAGAAATAGGCTTTCATCTGTATTCCGAGATGCTTGCTCACGCGGTCAAACGACTTAAAGAGGGCAAAGAGCCTGATTTATCAGCACCCTTGGGCGTTACCACAGAAATCAATCTGCACACCCCTGCTTTGCTCACCAATGAATACTGCCCTGACGTGCATGAACGTCTAGTGCTATATAAACGCCTAGCCAACTGCACCAATGACGATGAGCTAGACACCATGCAAGAAGAATTAATTGACCGTTTTGGCCTACTACCAGAACAAGGCGAAGCGCTAATGGCTTGCCATCGTCTGCGTGTTGCCGCTAAACCCCTAGGCATTATTAAGATTGATGCCAGCGATAGCGCCATTCAACTGCAATTTAGCGCACATGCTGATTTAGACCCCACCAAACTGATTGATTTACTACAACGTGACCGCCGTTGCCGTATGAACGGCCCCGACAAACTCCGCATCACTGTGGACTATGCTGATATTGTGCATCGTGCTGACTTTATTAAAAACATCATGAAAGCGTTTTTATAACAGGCGATTGATGCTTATTATTCTCCTCAGTTTAAGTGGTCTGGCTTATCAGCGTCACTTTGATTGAAAAATAATTATTGAGGTGTTGCTGGGTTGGCGACGACCTTTTGCCAATCCACCGAGCAATTAGGCACATAAGGGTAGTAGCCCGCTGGATTGTTGCAGTAGTACCAATATTGAGCTTGCGGCGCGGCCTGTGCTTGCGGTGGTGTTTGCTCTACATAAACAGTCGTCTCTTCTTGGCTAGGAATAAGCACAACGGGCGGTTGATATGGGTCTGGATATGGGTAAACAGGCATGCTATAGGCATACCACATACCGCCCGTAAACCACCACCATGCATCGCGTCCATCATGGTCTCCATGATACCAACGCCCGCCTCTCCAAGTATCCATATCGCGCTCATGAAAACGTCTAATATCGCCATGCCAGACTTCTCGATTGCCATCGCTGCGACCGCCATATGCACGGTTTTCATAACCACGATTTTCATAAGCACGATTTTCGTGCCCGCGACCCTCATGTTCTCGCTCTCCGCGACCATGCTCATCAGCATAAGCGCTGGTTTGCATCACTGTGGCTAGCGCTAATATGAGTAATTTACTGAACGTGTTGATTTGCATAAACGGCCTCTTTATATAATCCATTAATATCCAGGTGGGGCAACAGGCGTGCCACTTGGCGGAGGCGGAGGCGAACCTGGTGGCGGTGGCGGCAAGCCATTATTAATTGGCGCCGCTACACTACGCCGCGCTGGTTGTTGGCTTACTCTGCCAGAGACAGGAACTTTGTGCCCTTTAGCGTACATACATTGCACATAACTATTATCGTAGCGTTGCTGTGCGGTGTAAGCAGAAGCATTGGCGGCATTGGCACCAATCATACTGCCCACAGCAAGACCGCCAGCCGCGCCAACCGCCGCACCATGTCCGCCACCAGTCGCTGCGCCTACGGCAGCGCCAATCGCTGTGCCAAGCACGGCGGTTTCTGCAAAGCTGTCATTAGAGGCTTGCTGAGCGGTTTTGCCGCCTATTTGCGTTTGAGCAAAATTACGACATGAAGCATCATCATATTGAAATTGATCAAAAGATTTACCCGTTCCCGGTAAAGCCATTTTGCTAGGGCCGTTAGGCATCGATACGCAAGCACTAAGTACAAGCGCCGAAGCAATCACGGTCAGATGTTTTGTATTAAATTTCATGATGCATTTTTCCTTTGTTTTGTGTCGCCTACTTCACTTATTTAGGTGGTGTGGCTGGCACTTTTTTCCAAGCGATCGAGCAGTTTTTGACATAAGGGTAGTAACCATCAGGGTTGCTACAGTAATACCAATAATTACCTGCTTCTTCTGCTGGGCTTAGCTGTTGCGGTGCAGGGGCTTGTTCAATCACTTGTGGCTGCTGTTCGACATAAACAGTGGGCTGGGCTGGCGCAATGACCACAGGTGGATATGCGTAATATGGATAGGGATAACTTGGGTAAGCGTAGCTAGGATAAGGATAATATGGCCCTGGCATACCAAAGTAAAAGCCTACGCTAGTGCGATTATAGCCATGACCGTAAGGCCCAAATCCATGGGCTTGGGCAGTGCCGCTTAATAAAATACCTGCAACGAGCAAGCAATAAGGCCATCTTTTCATCATGCTTCTCCTCAATAACGTCATCATTAAAATCGTTTTGTGATGTTGTACCACTTGATATAGTTAACGTGCCTTGAAACAAGCGGTTGACGGCGATGCAGAATTTTTATGCAAGCGATGACTTGGTGAGTGCTATCGCTAAGAGCAATGTTAGAATGCAAGCACTTCGCCCTAAAAGTACAAAGAGATTGCTTAAATGTTAGAAAAAATCGTCGCTATCTTAGCCGCTTGGATTATGAGTGTAATTTCCACCATGGGATACGGCGGTGTCGTATTACTGATGGGGATAGAATCTGCGTGCATCCCCCTGCCCTCTGAAATCATCATGCCCTTTGCTGGCTTTTTGGTATTTAAAGGTCAAATGTCGCTATGGGGCGTAGCACTGGCTGGGGCGACTGGCTGTGTACTCGGCTCTATCCCCGCTTATTATTTAGGCATGTATGGCGGGCGGCCTTTGGTAGAAAAGTATGGAAAATGGGTGTTAATCTCCCACCAAGACCTAAACTGGGCAGATCAAGCTTTTGCCAAACACGGCGAAATCATTGTTTTTATCGGACGACTATTGCCTGCGGTACGCACCTTTATTGCCTTTCCAGCAGGCGTGGCTGGCATGAATATGCCTAAATTTATCAGCTACACCTTTATCGGCTCGCTGATTTGGTGCTATTTATTGGCATTGGCTGGCTTTATCGCTGGCGAAAACTGGGAAAGCCTCAAAGTGTATTTCCATGAGTTTCACTACGTCATTGCTGGATTTGGTCTGGTGTTTGTTATTTGGTATTTAAGACGCCACTTTAAGCATTCAAAGGCAAGCTAATTAGCTGGCCAGCGCTCACAAAATAAACCGCAAGCTGTATTTTTAAACCTTCGTCCACAAACAAAGCGGCATACTGTTCAAGTTGCTGACGGTATTGCTCTGCAACTTGTCTGAGCGCGGACGAATCTAAATTGCTAGCTAAAGCCATGGTTTTGTAATCAATAATCCAGCGCACTCCAGCCTCAACAAAAGTGCGGTCTATGATTTTCATGCGTACTTGAGAACCATCAAGCGCCAAGCTATCAAGCCCCAAGTTATCAAACCGCAAGCTTTCAATCTGCCATTCACTGCGCGCACCTTCTCGGCTTTGCAATACCCACCGACCCTGATCGCTTTGCAAGGTCTTATTCAACAAGGCCAGCACGGTATCAGCGCCTTGCTTGGCGCTAGCCATCGTATAGCCTTGGCTAGTAAAGTAGCGTTGCATGGCTAGTTTTAAAGACTCAAGCCGTGCCAATGACCAAGCCTCTAAGCCTTGATTGGCGATTAGCTCCAAATAGCGATGGCTTAGTATGCCTATATCCGCTTCTAGCATCAGCGCGCTGTCTTCACTCTGATTATTGTGATTGTTGGCATGATTTTGGGCAGTCACTGGCGCTAACTCGGCTTGCAAAGCACTAGGAATCGCAGGCTGATGCAAGCGAACTAATTTAGGTACAAAATCTTGCAGCTTGCTATTGGGCTGACTGAAGGCGGCATCGCCTTGTTGCTGATTGGCTTTTAGCAGCTTGATGTTATTGCTGGACGCTTGCAGTAAATCACGTTTTTCTTGGCTAAACTCGCTAGCAACGATAGGCCACAACATTTCCAAAAATGTATTTTTCTTAGGCAGCCATTCGCCTTTTTTATTGGGCCCAACCACGCCCAAAAGATGCAAGCACCGCTCAGCGCGGGTTGCTGCCACATAAAGCACACGGGCATCTTCATAAGCTGCACGCTGTTTTTCTAAAGATTTAAGATAAGCATAAATGCTGGTTTGTTCAGCATTGCCCTTGCCTTTGGGCATCAGCGGCGCCACCACTAAATCCACATCCGCCACATCTACATCTGGCAACTCTCTCGGTACTTCTTCCCACATCAATAAAGGCTGGTCGCTGCGGCCTGTGGTTTTATCTAAGCCTGGCAAAATCACCGTATCAAACTCCAAGCCTTTGGATTTATGTATCGTCATCAATTGCAAGGTATCTGGCGCTTTAGCATCTGGTGCAGCGTAGAGTTTTTGCACTTCTAAGGCCAACTGCTCTGTGGAAAACTGCCCTGCCAGTTCCATTTTTTCTATGCGTTCAAAATAGGCTTGCACATCGCGCACATCGCCAGCATCCCATAGACAAGCAGGGCCGCCCAACATCAGCCAAACGCCGCGCACCCAGCGACTAATACTCATACGTCCGCGGTGTTGCAATGCTTCTTGCATCACATTGCGGACATGCAATAAACGCTGACGACCTGTTTCACTCAATTGATTAACACGGGTTTCATCTTGCATTAAATCCAGCACAGTACGGTATTGGTCATGGCCTATCAGTTGATGCATATCCTGCAAGCTCAAACCGCACCAAGGTGCACGCAAAACAGCTAACCAATGCACACGGTCAGCACGTTGATGTAATGCCTTAGTCAAAGACAGTAAATCTTGCACCACTTGGCGATTTGCCAATTCTTCAATCTCAACAGCTTGAAATTGAAGATCGGCATGATGACGGCGAATCTCAGCCACCAAAGCATGTAAGTGGCTTCTGGCGCGCACCAAAACCGCGATTTTTCTTTGTGGATTTTCTGCCCAAGTGGCTTTGATAATCTCAATGATTTTATTGGCTTCTTGCTGGCGAACATCCACCGCTTCAAGCTCATCATCAAACGCTTCTTCATCCGCATCAGCTTGTGGCGTGCTATCAAACATGGCATGAACGCTAACGCCCGCCCCTGCTGGGTCACGCGGCTTGGCGACAAACTCACGATAACTAATGGCGCCGCGTGAAACGCTGTCCTCATTCGGAAATACCTGAGCAAAGGCATGATTCACCCAATCAATCACAGGCGCATGAGAGCGATTGTTGCGCCACAATTTAAGTGGGGTCAGCGACAAGCCACCGATGCCTTGTTGCACCACACGCAAGAACAAGCCGACATTGGCTTTGCGAAAACGATAAATTGACTGCATTGGGTCGCCCACCAAAAACAGCGTGCGCCCGTCACCATCCACCCAACCCATGGTCAGTTGTTCTATCAGCTTGATTTGTGTTGGACTGGTGTCTTGAAACTCATCAACCAGCAAATGCTTAATACGATAATCCAGCTTAAGCGCTAAGTCAGTGGGGATGTCTTCAGCATCGCCCAAGGCAAACAAAGCATTTTGAGAGATTTGCACAAAATCGACTTCTTTGTTTTGCTGAAAAGCAATCCACAATTCGGCAGAAGCAATTTTGAGCAAATCGGCAAATACTGAAACAATCTCCCAACTTTGTGCATCGTACTTGGGGTTGGGCAGATGACGCAGTTGAGCTAAAGCGGCTTGTGCGCCTTTGATTTGACGCAAGCCTGCAATTAGCTCAGCTAAATCTTGTTTAAAGACCTTGCTTTCTGGCGTTGCAGGGAAGCCGTTATTGACGTTAACGCTTAATCTAAATTCATCTTTACCCGTTAACAATAAATCGACTACCGCCCGCCACATGGCAAGCGCCTCTGGCTTAAATGGAATGGGCGTTTCCCAATCGCGCAGCAAAGCAATCGGTGCGTCACAAGCCAAGTTGGATGCGGCAAAGCGGGCTATCGGCATTAAAGCTTGTTGAATGTTTAGATTAATCGAGGCTTGAGCCGCTTGCATATCCTGCATCACCAACTGATACAAAGCCGCCTCCACCAAAGCGGCATCTTGTTGGTTAAGCACATAAGCCTGCCATTGATCGCGCTTTTCCAGCATCTTGGCTAATAAAGCGTTTAATTTGAAATGGTCATTATCAAAGTAACGCAAAGCCGCCTGCACCACTTTGCCATGCGTTTTATCATCTAAATTGGCCAATGCTTTTGTGGCGGCTTCTTGGTAATACACGCTGGCATCTTCGCGCACTGCTGGTTGCGCGCCAAAACGGCTGAGCAAAGGCATTTGCCGCGCCAAATTGCCACTCAAGGAGTCTATGGTGTAAATACGTAATCGGGAGGGGCTGGCCAGTAAATTCCAAGCCAGCGCATCAGAACGTGCCAGCGCTTGTTGGCCCAATTCAAAGGTGGTGATTTTGTGCGGCTCAAGCGGCCTGATGCCTGAGTCTGCCATGACTAGGCTATCCATAATCCGCTTTTTCATTTCTGAAGCGGCTTTATTGGTAAAAGTAATGGCGATTACTTCTTCTGGCGCTTCAACGGTATTGAGCAATTTGAGATAGCGTTGTGTTAACAACTCGGTCTTACCCGCACCAGCCGGCGCTTCGACAATAAATGAGCTTAAATTAAGCGCTATCTCGCGGTTAGCGCTATCTTCGGCAAGTAAATTTTGCTGACTCATCCTTGCCCCTGCGCTGTTGAGGCGCTGACCGCCATTGATTGATGATATTCAAACTGCAATTGCCGCTCAGCCAACCTTAGCAAAGGCAACACCTCACAAAAAGTGAGTAGCTTTTCTTGCTCAAATTTGACGGCTGCATCACCCGCTTTAATCGACTGCGCGGTGGCGATAATGCTGGCTTTCCAATGAGCAAGCACGGCTGACCAATCGGGGAAATTAGCTTCATCAAACAGTTTGCGACCTTTGCTATCATCCAGCACCAAAGCGCCCTGAATCACATCCTCGCTAGCTGCAATGCCAGCAAATCCAGCTTTTTCTGTCAGCACCTTGGCAAAACATACCGCCGCCAGCTCGCCATCGCCCATTAAAAAAGCAGCATAAATCGGTAATTGTGGCTCGGTAATATTGGCCTGCGCCCAGTTTTTAAAGTCTATGCGATTGCCCGTTTTGTAATCCATCACTAGCAAACGGCCATCTTCCAGTTGATCCACCCTGTCCACTGCCAAAGTCATCAATACATTTTCAATCGAGATAGTCTGTTTACGCTCAACCGCTTGCACTTTAAAACCCATGGGGCGGTTCTTTTCTACCTCTTGCAACCAAGCCTTGACCAGCTTAACTAAGCGCTCTTTTTCCAACTGAATAAACATGGCAGAAAAAGCCTCATCATGCGCTTGATTAAATAACACTAGCACTTCATCAGCAGTATTTTCCAGCCTTGTTTGCAGGGCTTCATCACTGAGCTTGTTAAGATATTCAGAATCACGCCCAGCCCAAAAAGCTTCTAGGACTTGATGCACTAAATTACCTCTATCCATCGCATCTAAGCCATCGACAGGCTCTTTTAAGGCTTTAGCATGTAGGCGATATTGGTAAAAAGCCCAAGCGGGACAAATTGCCTGCGCTCTCATTAAACCTGTACCACCTGAAACATGACCGCCCGCTTCAACCGCTGGCGCTTGATGGTCGTCCAGCCATTGCCAAGGTTTGTCTGCAATTGCGGCAGGCACCGCTTGGGCAAATTGCTCAGCCAGCGTTTTAGCTAATGGCGTTTCATCGCTAGCCAACGCAATATCTCGCATCAAAGGGCTGGGGCGTAATTGACGGTCACCATCTTGATGAGCGCTGGAAAAAATCACATGATCTGCGCTTCTAATCAAACGATGATGAATCGCTTGGGCAAAGGCTTCTTGCACTTCGCTGCTGGCATTAGGCGTTTGCGCGGCACGTTGTAAATTAGCAGAAATCAGCGCATTAGGCCTAGCCACAGGCGGCCAAACATGGTCGTTCATGCCCATCACCCATATCGCATGCAAGGGTTGAGCGGCGGCTTCTAACATGCCCATCACTTGTAAGCGCGGTGTTTGTTTAGACTCTGGCTGGAATATTTGCGCCTGACAAAGTTTAGTTAATTGCAAAATAGCTTGCGTAGCAGAAATATTGCCCAATAAATCATCTAAGCTGGCTAGCTGAGCCAGCACCCGTTCAAAGGATTGTGTGGCTTGATACTCAACGCTAGACAAAGGTCTTTTCCCTGGCCAATCCGCATGCTTTAAAGCCGTGGGTAAAATACTGGCCCAAGCCGATGGCGCTTGTTTCGCCTCTTGCTTGTGTGCAAAAGTCAGCAATGCTTGCAACGCCTGACTGGTCGCAACTAAGCGCATGGCGCCATCACCCGTGGTGACTTTAAGCACATAATTTTGTAAACGGCTGACTTTAAAACTCAAGGGCAAATCGCGGCGCATACGCGCATCCAGCAATGCCCTAGCATCCGCTTCCAATAAGCCTTCTGACCAATACGGGCTATGCAGCAACTTGGCAATGTCTTGTTGTGCCACAGCGCCGCGTTGCCAAGCCAAATGCAACAAACTCAAGGCATCGGCAATCACAGGCTGCGTATTCAGCGACACCCCTAAAGAAAAGTCATAACAGCGCTGAGCCTCAACCAAAGCTGGCCTCAGCGTTTGCGCATGCAAAACATCATCCAATAAAGCCGTTAACTGACTACGCAAAGCGGCAAGCTCAGGGACAACAATGGCTACACTGGCGTTGGGGTTAGCTTGTAATTGTTGTTGCGCCCAATAAACTGCGGCGCGACATTCAGCCTCTTGATCGGCCAATACGCGATGCTCACAAGGCTGAGGGTTGGGATGTGTTAATAGGCGATGGCTGACTTGCACACCGCGTGCAGTCAAAGCCGCTTGTAGTTTTTTAAGTTGTGGATTGATGCGATCAAAGCCTGCAAACTCAATATGCGTAGGCAATATGCCGACACCTTGCTTTAAAACATCCAGCCGCCAATTGGCGTAGCGTACCGCCTCTAAATGCCCTGTCTTTTTGCACAAGGCTTGAAATTTATTACGCCAAAGCAAAAACTGCTGAGTTTCTTCAGTGGATTCATCGGCATCAAGATGCAAATCCCATTCAATCAGCAAGCGATTGGCTTCAATGGCTGCGCTCGCCAACCCTGAAATATCAAAAAAATCTTGCGCCACATTGCCTTTTAAACTTTGCTCAATCGCCTTCTCCCACAGCAAACTTTCTTGTAGCGTGTTAAGCTCGCCCGCTGGCATGGTCGCGGCATCTATCTCACCCAATATAAGCGCTTCATCAATCCATGCCTTGAGCCAAACAGAAAGCGGCACGGCATTGAGTGGCTGCCATTGTTTTAAGCCCTGCTGGCGCTGTGCTTGCTGATGCAAGCCTTGCAAACTACGCGCTAAACGCGGCGTTGAGCATAAAATCAGGCTAGAATTGGATGATAAAGTCATGCCATGATTTTAACTTGGACTGATGACGAAACATAACAATTTAGCAAATAAAAAGGAAACCAAAAGCAATCATAGCCTAGCCTTGAATTGCCGTATGATGCGGCGCTCAGATGCGAAACTAGCTTGATTAGCTTAACTGCAATGGCAGATAAAAAAAATTACATTACCCCTCAAGGGCACGCTGCTTTAGAGGCTGAATTTACTCAGCTACTGAAAGTGGAGCGGCCAGAAGTTGTGCGCGTGGTTTCTTGGGCGGCGGGCAATGGTGATCGCTCTGAAAATGGCGACTATATTTATGGCAAAAGAAGACTGCGTCAAATTGATGCGCGCTTACGTTTTTTAATGCAACGCATGGATGCCGCGGTGATAGTCGACCCTGCCAGCCAAGCTGGCTTAGAAAAGGTATTTTTTGGCGCATGGGTGACTTTGTACGCCTTGAATCGAGATACCGAACACACTTATCGCATAGTGGGGCAAGATGAACTCGCTCCCAGCAAAGGCTGGATTAGCTGGGTTTCTCCATTGGCAAAATCCATGCTGGGCAAACAAGTGGGCGATATTGTGCGTGTGCAAACACCGTCTGGTGAAGATGAATACGAAATTCAAGATATCCGCTATACAGAGCCTGATCTATAAAATGGGAAATTTGATTGCTCAACAGCAGGCAAGTCGCGCACCAAAAAATTTGGACGCCGCATGATCAAAACCAATCAAAGTTCTTGGGATATTTTCTGCCGCGTTGTCGATAACTTTGGCGATATAGGCGTTTGCTGGCGGCTGGCCAAACAACTACATGACGAGTACTCGCTAAAAATCCGCCTATGGGTGGATGATTTAAATGTTGCCAGCCAACTGATTGCTGGTTTGGATAGCTCACGCCATACCCAACAAGTGCATGGCATCGAAGTGTGCTTTTGGGGCGATGATGCAAGCTTTATCAGCGTGAGTCCCGCAGACATAGTGATTGAGGCTTTTGCTTGTGAACTGCCCAGCCCTTATATTCAGCATATGCTGGCTAACAAGCCTATTTGGCTTAATCTAGAATACTTATCAGCCGAAAAATGGGTGGATGATTTTCATGCAAAAAGCGCCATCCATCCAAGCACAGGCTTACAAAAAACCTGCTTTTTCCCCGGCTTTAATACTCAAACAGGTGGCCTAATTCGCGAGCAGAATTTAAGCGCTAAACGAGATGCTTTTAAAAGCGAAACGCAGGCTCAGCATGCTTTTTGGCAGCAGTTAAATATCAGCCCGCAAACTGATGCACTGAAAGTTTCTCTATTTTGCTATCCACATGCGCCCATCCATAGTTTGCTCACAAGCATGGCTTATGGCACCCAAGCGGTTCAATGTTTTGTGCCGAGTACCGCCAGCCTGCCTATTATTGCGGCGTATTTTGGCAAACAACATCTTGATATTGGCGAAACCCTGAGCCAAGGCCAATTAAGCCTGACTATTATTCCGTTTTTAAGCGCATCGGATTATGACCATTTACTATGGGCTTGCGACCTCAACTTTGTGCGTGGCGAAGATAGTTGGGTACGCGCTTTGTGGTCGGCGCAGCCTTTTATTTGGCAAGCTTACCCGCAAGATGAAAAGCTGCATCTCAAAAAATTGACGGCATTTTTAGACACTTATCAAATCACACCCTCTGATATTTTGAGCGTATTTCATCATGCTTGGCTGGATGCTGAAATCAGCGTGGATATTTGGAATAAACTGATTGAGGCCTTGCCAGCACTCAAAAAACACGCTCAAAAGCAAACTGCGCAGTTTGAAAAGCAAGCTGATTTAGCGGCTAAGTTGGTGATTTTCACCAAAATTCAGGTATAATGCGCGGCTTTTTACACCATAATTTTTGCAGGACATCACATGAAAACAGCAATGGAACTCCGCGTCGGCAACGTAATCATGATCGGTAACGATCCATTGGTTGTGCAAAAGGCCGAATACAACAAATCAGGCCGTAACTCAGCCGTGGTTAAAATGAAATTTAAAAACCTGTTAACTGAAGCGCCTAGCGAGACAGTTTATAAAGCCGACGACAAATTTGAAGTGGTTGTGCTTGAGAAAAAAGACGTGACTTATTCATACTTCGCAGACCCAATGTATGTGTTTATGGATGAAGAATACAACCAGTTTGAAGTTGAAGCTGAAAACATGACAGACGCGCTTAACTTCTTAGAAGACGGCATGCAATGTGAAGTGGTGTTCTACAACGGCAAGGCCATCTCTGTTGATTTGCCTAACTCTGTAGTCCGCGAAATCACTTACACCGAACCAGCAGTGAAAGGCGACACCTCAGGTAAAGTCATGAAGCCTGCTCGCATCTCAACTGGTTTTGAATTGCCTGTGCCATTATTCTGTGCCACTGGCGACAAGATTGAAATCGACACACGCACTTTGGAATACAAAAACCGCGTGAAGTAATAGCTGAAATCAGCTTAGGCATTGCCTAATAAAAAAGGAGCCCGTGGGCTCCTTTTTTATTGCCTGTATCTGCTGTTTAAACAATAGGCTTATTGGCGAATCAAGTAATCAAAAGCCCCTAGCGAAGCCTTTGCACCTTCCCCCATCGCAATGATGATTTGCTTATAAGGCACAGTGGTCACATCACCAGCGGCAAACACACCCGGCATAGAAGTTGCGCCATGGGCGTTTACTTCAATCTCACCGAACTTGCTCAAGTCTATGCCGCTACCTTTGATAAAGTCAGTATTTGGCAATAAGCCTATCTGCACAAACACTGCGTCCAAGTCCAAATGATGCATTTCACCCGTGATACGGTCTTTATAATCTAAACCGTTCATCTTAGTGCCATCACCCGTGACTTCAGTGGTTTGTGCATTTAACACCACGGTGACATTACTCAAGGTCTTGAGCTTGTCTTGCAGCACAGCATCCGCCTTCAATTGTGGGTCAAATTGAATCAAGGTGACATGCGCTACTATCCCTGCCAAATCAATCGCCGCTTCAACGCCTGAGTTACCGCCGCCAACCACCGCAACTGGTTTGCCTTTGAATAATGGACCATCACAGTGCGGGCAATAAGCCACGCCTTTACCGCGATACTGCGCTTCACCCGGCACGCCCAGCTCTCTCCAACGCGCACCAGTGGCAATAATCAAAGCCTTACTTCTTAAGGTCGCACCACTTTCTAGCTCAACCTCAAGCAAATCAGCTTGCTTAACAGATTTAGCACGTTGCAGATTCATAATATCAACATCGTAAGATTTCACATGCTCTTCAAGCGCCATGACTAGCTTAGGCCCATCAGTTTCTTTCACCGAAATAAAGTTCTCAATCGCAAGCGTATCCATTACCTGCCCACCAAAGCGCTCTGCCACTATGCCGGTTCTAATGCCTTTACGCGCAGCGTAAATCGCCGCAGAAGCTCCTGCTGGGCCACCACCGATAATCAATACATCATAAGGCGCTTTTGCATCTAGCTTTTTCGCTTCGCGTGCCACAGCGCCAACATCCACTTTAGCTAAAATCTCATCTAGCTCCATACGTCCTACGCCGAACTCTTGACCATTCAAGAATACCGTTGGCACAGACATAATTTTGCGGTCGGTCACTTCTTTTTGGAACACGCCGCCGTCAATCATCACATTGGTGATATTGGGATTAATCACCGCCATTACATTCAAAGCCTGAACCACGTCAGGGCAGTTATGGCAGCTTAAAGAGATATAAGTCTCAAAATGAAAACTGCCTTCAATCGCGGCAATTTGCGCGATTTTTTCAGCATCTAGTTTTAATGGATAGCCACCCACTTGGAGTAAGGCCAATATCAATGAGGTAAATTCATGCCCCATTGGAATGCCTGCAAAGCGAATGCCCACAGGCGCAGCGCCCGCCTCAAAGCGTTTAATCGCAAATGATGGCGTACGTTGATCTTGTTCTTCAGTCAGATGGATTTTATCTGACATAGCAGCTAATTCAGTCAGCAAATCCATCATCTCCTTAGACTTGGCGCTGTCATCCACAGAAGCGACAATCGCAATCGGATGGACAAGCTTTTCCATATAAGCGGAGAGTTGGTTTTTGATATTGCTGTCTAATGCCATGTTCTTTTCCTTAACTTAGTTGTTGCAATCAAATCAGGTGCAGCACAAACCGCACCTGACATGAATACATCGCTTGCTTAATACCTAATTAGATCTTACCTACAAGGTCTAATGATGGTGTCAATGTTGCATCACCTGGTGTCCAAGAAGCTGGGCAAGCCTCGTTAGGATGTGCAGCCACGTATTGCGCAGCTTGTGCCTTACGAAGCAAGTCTGCTGCTGAACGACCGATACCAAGATCGTTAATTTCAGCGGCTTTAATCACGCCTTCAGGGTTAATCAAGAAAGTACCGCGCAATGCCAAACCCTCTTCTTCAATCATCACATCAAAATTGCGTGTGATATTACCTGTTGGGTCACCAATCATTGGGTATTTAATCTTCTTGATTGTGTCAGAAGCA
>JBMSSY010000002.1:0-30877 GCA_049424605.1 Candidatus Methylopumilus sp. | reverse complement strand
TTGTGATGCGTTATTGGGAAGAGATGGATGTTGCCGAAACCGCACTCGTCATGGGGTGCTCCCAAGGTAGTGTGAAAACCCACTGTTCGCGTGCAGTACGGGCAATGGCGGCAAGTTTAGAAAAGCATGGCTTGGCTGAGCAATTACTTAAGCGGCCGCTTACATCTAAGAAAGGGGTGAATGATGAAGACTAGTATTGACAGTGAAAACACAGCATTGCGTGATCAGCAAATAGCTAAGCAGATTGCTTCGCTCTTGAATGAGCGCGCGTCTAATTTGGATGCTAAAACCGCATCCAAGCTTAGTTATGCCCGTCAACTAGCGCTAGCTAATATGGCTAGACCATCTTCTGCCATGGCGATTAATCAACATGGGGTATTGCGCTTGTTTGGGCATTATTGGCATCAGCATCGTCTATTGATTACGCTGTTAGTCCTTGGTGTCGGCTTGGCTGGAATGTTGACCATGCAACACATTGTCAATCAAGAAGCATCAGAACAAGGGGATGCTTATCTATTGGCTTCGGATTTACCGCCGGAGGTTTATCTCAACGAGGGTTTTGGTACATGGTTGTCAGAAAACACGCAGCAATAATCATTATTTTTTCGATGTTGAGCTTATACGCTCACTTGGCAAGCGCCGAGGATGGCGCGATTAAGTCTTGGGCTTCACTCAATGATGATCAACGCAGAGTGCTGGCGCCACTCGCTGATGATTGGGACAATCTCCGCCCTTGGCAACGTGAGCGTATGCTAGAAATTGCGCACGATTACCCAAAAATGCCACAGGAGCGTCAAGCGCGTGTTCAACAACGCCTATCTAGCTGGAGCAGAATGACGCCATTTGAACGTGAAAATGCGCGCAAACGCTTTCAGCAATTTAAATCATTACCACCAGAGAAAAAAGAACAGATACGTCAACATTGGCACGAATACCGAGAAGCTTCTCCAGAAAAACGTCAGGAGCTACGGGCAAAACATCCTGAGATTTTTGGTCAAGAAGATTTTGAGCGCTAAATGAATTCGCCTAGTTTGTTTAAACGTATAGCCTGCTTGCTTTATGAAAGCATTTTGGTCTTTGCTATCCTGTTTGTAGCGGGCATTATTTATCGGGCGATTTTTGGTGATCCAGCCAATATTGTTCAGCAACGATTCTTTTTTATGTACTCTTGGCTAATTGCTGGCGCTTATTTTGTATTTTGTTGGGTCAAAGGCGGGCAGACGCTGGCGATGCAAACTTGGCGTGTTCAATTGACAAGCTATGACGCTAAGCCAGTGACATTGTCGCAAGCGCTAAGACGTTATTTGATGGCTACTTTTAGCTTGATGTTTTTTGGGTTAGGTTTTGTTTGGGCAATATTTGATCGTGAAAGCTTATATTTGCACGATAGATTGACTGGCGGGCGCTTGCTCAATTTGCCCAAAAAATAAAGCAGTTAAAAATAAAGCATTCAGCTTAATTCGTTTCTACCCACACCAGCATAAAAATCCCAGCCATCAAGAATAAGAATGTTGGCAGCACAGCACTTGAAAATGCAGTCCAGTCGTTGAGTAAGCCTAGGTGTAGCGATACTTTATTCAGCACTTGATACAAGATGCCCAGCAATACGCCAGCAAACAGTTTGTTGGCCACCCCGCCCGTGCGCTGCTGCAAAAATCCAAACGGCAATGCCAGCATTACCATCACCAAAGAAGCCGTTGGATAGATTAATTTTGCCCATAGCGCGATTTCATAGCGTGAAGTTTTTTGTTTGTTTTTAGTTAAATGCGAGATGTAGGAATATAAATTCCATGCCGACATTTTTTCTGGAACGACTAATAAAATATTCATTAACTCAGGACGAATCAACGATTTCCACTGCGCTTTAGCCAAATGATTAGATTTGACGTTGGTTTTTCCCAGATGAGTTTGTGTTAAATCTGTTAAGTCCCAAGTTTCTCCGTTAAATCTTCCTGTTTTGGCTTGATTGATATCCGTCATATGAAAGCTTTGATCAAACGCGTAAATATGAATGTTGACCAGTTGAGCATCAGGGAGCACTTGTTCAACATTGACAAAGTTTTGGCCATCTTTTACCCACAAGCCAGAACGAAAATCTTGGGCAATCACTGAATCAATGGCCTTGATGCGCATACGTTGTGCAGTTTTTTCACTAATAGGCGTAATCGCCTCACCCACAATAAAAGTGATGATTGCAAATGCCAAGCCTATGCGTAATAAGCAAAGACCAATATCCAATACCGACATACCGCTAACGCGCAAAATCACCAGTTCAGAATTTCTTGAGAACTGCCCTAGGGCGTAGATTGTGCCAATAAGCACAGCGATAGGCACAATTTCATAAATATGCCCTGGTGCGCTCAGCAACACAAAAATGATAATTTTGCCTATGCCGTAAGAGCCTTTGCCAACACTTTCTAACTCTTGCAGTAAGTCAAAAAAAGCAAACATGGCAAGCAATGCCGCCATAATCAGCAAGATGCTATAAGTGGCTTCTTTAATCAGATATCGATGAACAATGTTCATTTTTGCCACCACCTTGGCAATAAAGGCAGTTGGAATGCGCGTCTATAAAACAAGTAAATGGTGAGCGCTAAAAATATTAAATGCACAGGCCACAAGCCGACTATCGGGTTTAATTTGCCTTGGGCTAGCCATGCTTGAATAATGCTTATCATATTGTTATAAATAATATAAATCAGCACCGCCATTGCGACGTTGCCTGAGCGCCCTGAGCGTGGATCAACAAAGCTTAGGGGAATAGCAAGCAAGACTAAAATTAAGGCTGAAATAGGGATGGCGATGCGACCTTGAATTTCGGCATTGTTAGCAGCGTTATGTTCGCTCAGCAAGGTTGGTGTTGGCACAGCTTGCATCACTACTACTGGCGTTTCTTTGGCTTCTTTTGCCTCTATACGCACGGCATAGGTTTCAAAGGTGGTGGACGAAAATTCAGCCGCTTCAGGCTTTCCTTCGTATCGACGCCCCTGTTGCATCACCAGAAAGTTATCGTGATTAGCCATCGTTTCACGGTGACCTTGTTTGGCCACAATCACGCCCAATTGCTGATGTTGTACTGACTGAATAAAAATGTTTTTGACTGTGCTACCAAGTTTGTCGAAAGCCTCAACAAAGTAAACTCGATTAGCTTGTTTGGATTCTTTGAATACGCCAGGGGTGATGGTGGCTAGCTCATCTTGCTTTTGTAGTTGGGTTTTATATTCACTGCTTTTATTGGTGGCCCATGGCGTAACAAAAAGGCTCAGGAATGCGATTAATAAAATAACTGGGCCTGCAAAAGCGAATACTGGCCTGATCCAAGCTGCCAAACCTTGACCGGAGCTAAACCAAATCACCATTTCACTGTCACGATGTTGGCGCGTGAGAGTGAGTAGCACTGCTAAAAATAAGGTGAGGGATAGCAGCATGGGTAAAAATTTCAGCATGCTAAACCCAAGCAAAGTATTGATAGCGTTGCTGGCGATGCTGCCGTTGGCGGCAATACCAATGTAATAAGTCACGCGCTGGGCAATCACAATGCCGAATAGCACTGCAAATGCACCAATCGCGGTTTGAAGTAGCTCTTGAGAAAGTGATCGCTTAAAGATCATGCTTGGCTAGTCTTTGCTTGGCTATTAAATAATGACAGTTAAAAAATGATTTCGTACAAAATTTTGATTTCAAACCAAAACGCAGCATAATTCAAGGATATTTAGCGAAAAGGATGTACTCATGGAATTTAGCATAAAAAGCGGTAAATCGGAAAAACAACGTAATGATTGCGTGATTGTTGGCGTTTATGAGTCTGGCAAGATGAGTCAGGCTGCGCAAAACATTGATCAAGCTTCTGAGGGATTTTTGAGCAAAGTGTTGAAGCACGGTGATATGGACGGAAAACTTGCTTCGACTTTGTTGTTACATACCGTTGCAGGAACACATACTGAACGTGTTTTATTGGTTGGTTTAGGTAAGCAAGGCGAGCTGAACGATAAAGGCTACCGCAAAGCGGTGATTGCTTCAGTGAAAGCACTCGCTAAAACTGGGGCGAATGATGTCGCCAGCTTTTTAGCTGAGGTGGATGTGCTAAATGCTGACGATAAAAAACACGATGCTGAATGGAAAATTGCGCAAATGGCTGAAGCCGTTAACGATGCTTTGTATCGTTGTGATGTGATGAAGGGTAAAAAAGATAAAGCAGATAAAGCCACGACAAAAGGCATCAGCAAGCTAGAAATTCATGTTGCTGAGCAAGATGATAATCAGGCCGCTAAACTTGCTTTGAAGCAAGGCATTGCATTGTCATCAGGCGTCAGTTTCGCTAAAGACCTAGGCAATCTAGCCCCCAATATTTGTACCCCAACTTATTTGGCGGAACAAGCATTGGCAATGGCTAAAACACATGGCCTCAAGGTTCAAGTGCTAGAGCGTGAAGACATGAAAAAATTAGGCATGGGTTCATTTTTAGGCGTTGCCCAAGGCAGTGCGCAGCCACCTAAACTTATTGTGCTTGAGCATCTGCAAGGCAAAAAAGATCAAAAGCCAGTGGTCTTAGTCGGCAAAGGCATTACTTTTGATACAGGCGGCATCTCTCTCAAGCCAGGTGCTGAAATGGATGAGATGAAATACGATATGTGCGGCGCGGCGAGCGTGCTAGGCACTTTTAAAGCGATTGCTGAAATGGACTTGCCATTGAATGTGATTGGCGTTATTCCTGCTTGTGAAAATATGCCTGATGCCGATGCTATTCGTCCTGGTGATGTATTAACTAGCATGTCAGGCCAAACCATAGAGGTGCTTAATACCGACGCTGAAGGCCGTTTGATTTTATGTGATGCGCTGACTTATGCTGAGAAATTTGAGCCGTCTGCGGTGGTTGATATTGCTACCTTAACAGGCGCATGTGTCATTGCCTTAGGACATCATGCTAGCGGCTTATTTAGTAACCAAGACCGCTTGGCTAAAGAGCTATTATCTGCGGGCGAAGCCTCATTAGATCGCGCTTGGCATATGCCTTTATGGGAAGAGTATCAGCCACAGTTAGATAGTAATTTTGCTGATATCGCCAATATTGGTGGACGTGCTGGCGGCAGTATTACCGCTGCTTGCTTCTTATCTCGTTTCACTAAAAAGTATCATTGGGCACATTTGGATATCGCTGGGACTGCTTGGAAATCAGGTAAAGAGAAGGGTGCTACAGGACGTCCAGTGCCTTTATTAACAGCGTTCTTACAGCATCGTGCCGCAAAGGCTTAATGAGGAATGACGCGTATTGAGTTCTTTTTTAATGTAGAAAATAAACTACAAAAATTAGCGGAATTAAGTGAAAAAGCCATTGCTAAGAATGTAAAGTTAATGATGCTCACCCAAAGCAGTGAGGCGGCGACACAAATACAACAGTATTTATGGCGCTTGCCTCAGCAGTTTTTACCTAATTATGCGCCTAGTGATGCTTTGGCTGGGCAAAGCCCCATTGTTGTGGATTGGCAAGGGGCTGAACTTTTGCACGATGAGGTGCTGATTAATTTGCAACATCCTCAACCAGTATTCTTTAGTCGCTTTAGGCGACTGATTGAAATTGTTGGTACGGATGAAGCAGAAAAAGCACAAGCGCGTATTCGGTATAAATTTTACCGCGACCGTGGATATGAAATAAAAAGTTACGATGCGGCAGGCAAAGGTATTTAACTATTCGGTATTGATCAATCGAGAATCCCATGGCATTAAAACAAAAAAACATTCCCGTACTCACTGAGATTTATGAAGCGACAGAGCAGCAAGCGCTGACCCCTGTTTTTTTCGAATTTGCCATGACTCAGCTTAAGCCGCTGTTAGAAGATGCTCTGGCAGAGGCTGCTTTAAAGCATCAAAATACTGAAATCAAACAAGCGATATTGGATGAATTGCGTCCAACCTTAAATCAGGAACTTCAACAGCAGATTAACGATTCTTTGCAGCAGAGTCAGCAAAGCTTGATGCGTGACATGGGTGATTTTTTAGATAAAACTAAAGCAGATTTAGCTACCGAAATTCCTCAGATTTATCAGGCGCGTGCCGAAATTTTTCAAGCAGAGATGACAGATCAATTAGCGCAACTTCAAGTGCAGACAATTGCAAGCTTGCGTGCCGAGTTTGAGCAGTTGATGCCGCAACTTGAAAATAACTTGTTTGAAAAAGTGGATGTGCGATTGCTGGAGTTACAAAATTCAACCGTAGAAAAAGTCAGCGATATTTTGCAACAGCAACTTGCAGAGTTTCATGAGTCAACACTGCAAACCATGCGTGAAGATTTAAGCCGTGATTTGCCTGAGATTTATCAGGCGATTGTTGAGCAAGCTAAACAAGCCTTGTCCGAGCAAATCAATTATTTGCAAGAAGATGCCAGCCAAGAGCTGAGCAGCAAAATAAACGAAACTTTGCCAAGTATTTATGCGCTGACTTCAACGCAAATCAAAACAGATTTGTTTGCCGAGATGACCGAGCTTGCTAAAGTGACGCAGCAAGAGTTTGTAACAGCCTTAAAAGGTGAGGTGCCTGAACTTGAGCAATTGCTTCAGGATAGGATACATGAGGCGTTTGCAAACGAGTTGCCCTTGATGCGTCAGCAAATCAGCGAACAAGTGAATGGTGAGATTGAGGCTATGATACGTTCAGTTCGTTTAGTGACCTCATTGCACCAAGAATAGCCTCACTAGGACTAGCCCCGCTAGCTGGTTTCGCCAAGCAATGCTTCATAAGCTGAGGCATCTAATAAGCTTTTTATATCTTCTGCCTGCCTAGGTTTGAATTTAAAAATCCAAGTCTGGTAAGGCGCATCGTTAATTTTTTCGGGGTTGACTTGCAAGCTAGTATTAATCTCGGTGACTATCCCATCTAAAGGCGCGTGCAAATCTGAGCCTGTTTTTACTGACTCGACTAATCCGCAAGGTTTTCCAGCCGTTAAGCCCGCACCTATTTCAGGAAAATCAACAAATACGATATCGCCCAATAAATCTTGTGCATAATCGGTAATGCCCGCTAAATATTCGCCATCATCGCTGGCCTTTACCCAAAGATGTTCGCTGGTGTAGTGCAAATTGCTGTCAATTTTCATGCTGGTTTTACCTAGTCAAATAGGTTTTTATTCTCGCATAAACTGATTAAAATGAATAAATATTAATATTTCTCATAAAATAGCTTATCAAGATGCGCTATCTTGATGACAAATCAACATAATTTGGTTAGTATTGTTAAAGATTTAACAAGTAGAGGTCATCCTATGGCATCAAAAATTATTGTAGTCAGCCTTTCCTTGGCGATGGTTTTACCATTCAGCAACGTTCAAGCGGCTCACCAAACCACGCATAAACGCGTTCACCATCAGCTTGATGCTAAGTCGCAGACTGTTTCTAAAGCGCACAGGCACTTGGCCTCAGGCAAAAGTCATATTCAAAAAGTCAGCGATCAAGCGTCATTATTAAACGATAAACAAATGGCTACGCTTGAGCCACAACTAGCCTCAGCAAAAGCTTTGGTGATGGATCAAGCGACAGGTGAGATTCTTTTCGCTAAGAATATTAATACACAAACGCCGATTGCTTCGGTCACTAAACTGATGACCGCCATGGTGATGTTAGATGCCCACTTGCCTATGGATGAGGTGCTACAAGTAACCGATGCCGATGTGGACATGCTGAGAGGCTCTAGCTCAAAACTACCCGTTGGCTCAGAATTAACGCGCGCCGAGTTGTTGCAGATGGCGATTATGTCATCTGAAAACAGAGCGGCTTCAGCTTTAGGTCGCAACTACCCAGGTGGCATTAACGCCTTTGTGATGGCGATGAACGAAAAAGCCCGTGCTTTGGGGATGTCCAGCACGCATTTTGTAGATTCAACAGGCTTGCATTGTGAGAATGTCTCAACTGCGGCAGATCTTTCCAAGATGGTCAGAGCGGCTTATAACTACCCTCAAATCAGACAAGTCAGCACAACAGCATCACAAGAATTTAACGTGCACGGCTATCGTAACCCAGTAAATTTCTCTAACACCAACTTGCTGGTTCGTAATAACAGTCAGAACTGGGTTATCGGTCTTTCTAAAACAGGTTATATCAGCGAAGCTGGACGCTGTTTGGTGATGCAAGCTGAGATTTCAGGTAAATCAGTGGTGATGGTGTTCTTAGATTCTATGGGTAAATTCTCAAGAATTGGCGATGCTGAACGTATCCGCAAATGGATGGAAGCACGCAGTTTTTCACCACGCATGAGTTAGGATTATTGCCTGATTTAACAACACAGCAAACTTAACAAGACATAAAAAAAGCGGCTTATTTAAGCCGCTTTTTTTATGTCTGACATCCACTAGCGTTTTAAGCGCTGGCCTTTTTCGCGGCTGGTTTTTTGCTCGCTGTTTTCTTTGCCGCAGGCTTTTTAGGCTCAGCTTTTTTAGCGGGCGCTTTTTTAGTAGCGGCCTTTTTAGGTGCTGCTTTCTTTTTCGCAGGCGCATCTTTAGCGGCTTTTGCAGCCAACAAGGCCAAGGCTTCTTCCATCGTCAACATTTCAGGGTCTTCGCTCTTAGCGATGGTGGCCCTAATCTTGCCGTGTTGCACATAAGGGCCATAACGACCTGAATAAATAGCGACTTGACCATCTTCAGTTGGGTGATTACCCAACTCTCGAATAGGGGCAGGGCTTGTATTCGCTTGTGCCAGCAATTCTACGGCGCGGGCTAAATCAATCTCAAACACGCTATCGGTTTTGGGGATAGATTTAAACTTAGCATCGTGATTCACATAAGGGCCGAAACGACCAATATTGGCGATGACTTTTTTGTTGGTGTCAGGATGCAAGCCCAAATCACGCGGCAAGGCAATTAATTGTAAGGCCACATCTAAATTGACGTTAGCCAAAGGAATATCTTTAGGGATACTCACACGTTTTGGTTTTTTCTTGGCATCCGCCTCTGGCAAGCCTAGCTGTAAATAGGGGCCATAAGGGCCATTTAGCAAGAGAATGTCTTTGCCTGATGCCGTATCTACGCCGATTAGGGTAGGCTCGCTACTGATGGCCGCATCGCCACTAACATTACGTTTGTAGTCACATTTTGGTGTGTCGTTATAACCTGTACAGCCGATAAAACTACCGTAACGGCTGAGCTGTTTAGACAGAGGTTTGCCACATTTAGGGCAAGCTTCATCTAATAGCTCTGTGCCTGGGCGCTCTACATCTTTTTTGTCATCAATTTGTTTATGTAAGCCATCCCAGAATTCTTTCAGTAAGGGAATCCACTCATGCTCACCATCCGCCACGCTATCAAGCTGGTTTTCAAGGTTGGCAGTAAAGTCATAATCAACATAGCGGGTAAAGTGATCAGTTAAAAACTTATTCACTACTCGACCCACATCTGTCGGCGTAAAGCGTTTTTTATCTAATAAAACATATTCTCTATCTTGCAAGGTGGAGATGATGCTGGCATAGGTGGAAGGGCGGCCAATGCCGTATTCTTCAAGCACTTTAACCAAGCTCGCTTCACCATAGCGTGGCGGTGGTTCGGTAAAATGCTGATCACCAAAAATCTTTTGTACTTCTAATACTTCACCTGTTTCTAGCACAGGTAGTTTGGTTTCACTTTCTTCTTCTGCATCATCAACGCCTTCCATGTAAACCGCAATAAAGCCGGGGAATACAAGGGTTTGGCCTGTGGCGCGGAATAGGTTGGCATCGCTAGCAATCGCTAAGTCAACGCTGACCGCATCAAATTTTGCTGGTGCCATTTGGCAGGCAACGGCACGCTTCCAAATCATTTCATAAAGCTTAAATTGTTCAGGCGTTAAGAACTGCGCAACACTTGCTGGTGTACGTGAAATATCAGTGGGGCGTATCGCCTCATGCGCTTCTTGAGCATTTTTAGATTTGGTTTTGTAGGCAATCGGCAGTTTAGGTAAATAGTCTGCTGCAAAATGCTCTTTAATATAGCCGCGGATTTGCGCAATGGCTTCGGCGGCTAAACTAAACGAGTCGGTACGCATATACGTGATTAAACCAACGGCACCACCGCCAATATCAATGCCCTCATACAGTTGCTGTGCAATACGCATGGCGCGGCTAGTAGTAAAGCCTAGTTTGCGTACTGCCTCTTGTTGCAAAGTAGATGTGGTAAAAGGCGCGGCTGGACTGCGGCTACGCTGTTTCTTTTCAACGCGGCTTACAGTTGTTTTGCCCGCACTTTTAAGTAAAAGCTGACCAACGATATCTGCTTGTTGCGCTTGACTGATGATGGTGAATTGCTCAACTTTTTGACCATCAAGCTGAATTAGTTTGGCATCAAAGCTATGTTGATGTTTGCGTGATTCTAAATGAATTGTCCAATATTCTTGGCTCTTAAAAGCTTCAATTTCAAGCTCGCGCTCAACAATCAAACGTAGCGCAGGGCTTTGTACCCGACCTGCTGAAAGGCCGCGGCGAATTTTTTTCCAAAGCAAAGGCGAAAGATTAAAGCCCACTAAATAATCGAGTGCTCGGCGCGCCTGTTGGGCATTGACCAGCGGCATCAAAATATCACGCGGTTGATCGATGGCATGTTGTACCGCACTTTTGGTGATTTCGTGAAAAACAACGCGCTTCATTAATTTATTTTTAACGAGATTTTTGCTTTTTAAAATCTCAGCGATATGCCATGAAATAGCCTCTCCTTCGCGGTCAGGATCGGTTGCCAGGTAGATGGCATCAGCATCTTTTACGGCGCGGGTAATCGCATCAACGTGTTTGGAATTGCGGTCGATAATTTCATATTTCATCGCAAAATCGTGCTCAGTATCGACTGCACCAGATTTTGGAATAAGGTCACGCACATGGCCGTAAGAGGCGAGTACTTTGAAATCCTTACCTAAATACTTTTCTAGAGTTTTAGCTTTGGAGGGGGATTCAACAATCAACAGTTTTGACATGAGCGCTTTATTGAGAATGGGGCAAGTTGGGGTGATGATAAGAGTAAAACCTTGTCTAGACAAGGAGAGACGCGCAACTTCTTAAATAATTTTTTATAAAACTGCGCAAAATGGAGTGCTGAAATCATCCAAGATTGCGCACAAACTCAATTCGAGTACCCTCGCTTAGCCCTAAGCTGAGCGCACCTTCTGGCTTGTCTTTTGCCTCAATATCGCCAAATAAAGGATTTTCATGCTCAGGCGAGGCTTGACTCAGATTTTTAAAATCATACAAGCTGGTGTCTGCCAAGTGAGAAGGCTCAACATTGCCAATGGCGCGAAAAATATTATTGACTCGTCCTGGTTGCTCTAGCTCCCAAGCGTGCAGCATGTCTTTGATTTTTTGACGTTGAAGATTTTCTTGAGAGCCACATAAATCGCAGGGAATAATAGGGAAATTCATTTGACGAGCGTAGGCAGCAATGTCTTTTTCTGCGCAATAAGCCAGTGGACGTATCACAATATTTTGCTTGTCATTAGTGGCTAGCTTGGGCGGCATGGCTTTCATTTTTGCGCCAAAGAATAAATTGAGGAATAAAGTTTCTACGATGTCATCACGATGGTGGCCCAGCGCAATTTTATTGGCGCCCAATTCTTTTGCTGTGCGATAAATCACCCCTCGGCGTAAGCGTGAGCATAAAGAGCAGGTGGTCTTGCCTTCGGGGATTTTTTCTTTGACGATAGAATAAGTGTCAGCTTCTACAATACGATATTCCACGCCCAGTTTTGCCAAGTATGCAGGCAGAATATCGGCAGGAAAACCTGGTTGTTTTTGATCCAAATTCATGGCGATCAGCTTGAAATCAATAGGCGCACGCTCTTGTAGCGCCAGCAATATCATCAACATGGCATGCGAGTCTTTGCCGCCGCTCATACATACCAAAACGGTGTCGCCATCTTCTATCATGTTGTAATCGCCAATGGCCTTGCCAGTGGCGCTAATTAAGCTATTGCGCAGGCGAATAAATGTATTGGAGGCGTTCTCTGGTAGGTGTTTGATCATGTGCTATTGAGCCGTTTGATTTATAAGTTAAGGGAGCGACCACCATCGACAGCAATAATTTGCCCTGTCATAAATGGCGCATCTTGGATGAGAAATTTAACCGCTTTGGCAATATCATCTGGCTCGCCTATACGTTTTAGTAAGGTTTGCGAAATGACGCGCTGGCGATAAAGCTCGTCAAACTGTGGGTTATCTTCAGGCCACATCACAGGGCCAGGCGCCACGGCATTGACTCTCACTTCTGGGGACAGCTCATGCGCCAATGATTTGGTCAGCGTGACCAGCCCTGCTTTCGCCACGCTATAGATGATATAGCCTTTTTTGGGGCGCTCCACATGCATATCGGTAATATTAATAATACAGCCTTGTTGTTTACGTAGCTCAGCCGCCGCCGCTTGCGCTAAGAATAAGGGTGCTTTTAAATTAGAACCCATTAAGTCATGCCATTGTTCATCTTTGATATCGCCGATTTCAGTGGGGTAGTAACTAGATGCGTTGTTAATCAGCACATCTAGCTGACCAAAGTGTTTAATGGTTTCCTGTACCAAGCTAGGTAATACCGCCAAATTAAGTAAGTCACCTTGTATGATGGCGACTGAATTTGCGCGCTGTAAATTGAGTTCGGCTTGCAGAGTACGCGCTTCATTGACCGAGCTTCTGTAGTGAATCATCAGATTTGCGCCATTAGCGTGGAGTAATCGACAAATGGCCGCGCCGACACGTTTAGCACCCCCTGTGATTAAAATAATTTTGTTATGTAAACTTGGTTCCACGTTTTTTCCTGACTTTTAGTCTATAGCAATTATAATCTAGTCTTGATGAACACTTCATTACCGCCACCTGATTCAGCAGCCATCGCACATAGTGCGGCACTGCTTTCCTCTATCCAAGCACTTATTGCAAATAAAGGCGGCTGGATAGATTTTGCCCAGTT
Source organism: Candidatus Methylopumilus sp. (assembly GCA_049424605.1). Taxonomy (GTDB): domain Bacteria; phylum Pseudomonadota; class Gammaproteobacteria; order Burkholderiales; family Methylophilaceae; genus Methylopumilus_A. The sequence continues at coordinate 17,979 of JBMSSY010000002.1, read as the reverse complement.
GATGGATGCTGCTTTATATACACCGGGCCTAGGATATTACAGCGGCGGTGCAAAAAAGTTCGGCTTGGCTGGTGATTTTGTCACCGCGCCAGAAATTTCTCCCCTGTTTGCGCAGACCATCGCAAGGCAAACGCAGCAAGTGTTAAAAGCGCTGTTAGCGCAAGGTCAGCAGGGAGATATTTTGGAGTTGGGCGCAGGAACAGGGCGTTTTGCTAAAGATTTGCTGCTTGAAATGGCCAAGCTTGAAGTGTTGCCCGCCCGCTATTTAATATTAGAAGTCAGTGCGTATTTACGTGAGGTGCAGCAGGCCACGCTGCAAGCGGCTTTGCCTAGTGACTTATTCGCACGGCTTGTTTGGCTGGAGTCTTTGCCAGAATATTTTGATGGCTTGATATTCGCGAATGAAGTGCTGGATGCTTTGCCTGTGCATATCGTCAAAAAAAATGCTAAGGATTTAATAGAGATGGGCGTAGTGACTCAGTCAGATGGTTTGGCTTGGCAAGAAAGGCCAGTCATCAACCCGCCGCTCCAAGATTTTGTCTCCGCACTTAATTTGCAAGCGGGCTATACCACCGAAGTTTGTCTAAGCGCGTCAGGGCTGGTGGCTAGCCTAGCCAATATGCTGCGTACTGGCATGTTGCTGATGATTGATTACGGTTTCTCGCGGGCTGAGTATTATCACCCGCAACGCAATCAAGGCACCTTAATGTGCCACTATCGCCACCGCTCGCATGGCGACCCTTTGATTTATTTAGGTTTGCAGGACATTACCGCCCATGTTGATTTTACGCGGGTTGCAGAAGCAGGTGTGGGCAACGGCCTTGAGTTGATTGGGTTTGTGACACAAGCGCAGTTTTTAATTAATGCAGGCATTACCGAGTTATTGCAATCCGTCCCCGCCACCGATAGTGCTCAGTATTTGCCATTAGTGGCCTCGGCGCAAAAATTATTATCGCCTGCCGAAATGGGGGATTTGTTTAAAGTGATCGCGTTTGAGAAAAATTTGGATCTGCCTTTTATCGGCTTTTCCAGCGGTGATAAATCCCATACTTTGTAGCATCACGTATAATGCCCGCCATGAATAAAGACACCCCACAGATTGAAACAGAAGCAGACTTAAAGCAAAGGCGCATTCGCAGTTATGTCTTACGCCAAGGCCGTTTGACCAAAGGCCAAGAGAAAGCCCTGAGCGAAAACTGGCCGCAGTTTGGAATTGATTACGCGCCTCAAGCCCTAGATTTGAACAAGACGTTTGGACGACAAGAGAGTCTCAAAATTTTAGAGATTGGTTTTGGCATGGGTGAAACCACAGCCACCATTGCAGAGGGCATGCCTGAACGAGATTTCTTAGGTGTAGAAGTACATACCCCAGGCGTTGGCGGCTTGTTAAAGCTTATTGGCGAGAAGTCATTAAGCAATGTGCGTATTATTCAGCACGATGTGGTGGATGTGCTTAACCATATGATTGCGGATGCCAGCTTGGATGGTGTGCATATTTTTTTCCCTGATCCTTGGCATAAAAAACGCCACCATAAACGCAGATTGATACAGGCCGAGTTTGTGCAGTTGTTGTGCACTAAATTAAAGTCAGGCGCTTATTTGCACCTTGCAACCGATTGGCAAGAATATGCCGAGTGGGTATTGGATATTTTAAAAGTGGAGCCTTTGCTCAAGAATTCAGCTAAAGACTATGCGCCTAAGCCTGCTTATCGTCCGCTCACAAAATTTGAAAACCGCGGCATTAAATTAGGCCACGGTGTCTGGGATTTGATTTTCATCAGAAACTAGCGGGTCATCTTTAAGCCAAGCACCAATCACTGTTTCGGCTTCCTCAACCCCTTGTTTTTTCAAGCTGGAGAATAGCTGTATGGTGCAATTGCCCCACGTGCTTTGCAGTTCTTTTTTAACGGCTTGCAAGGTTTGGTTGGCTGCGTTGCGTGACAGTTTGTCTGATTTTGTCAGCAATACATGAATAGGTTTACCACTTGGGGAAAACCAATCCAACATTTGGCGGTCTAGTGGAGTAAGCGGGTGACGGCAATCCATCACCAATACCAAGCCAAACAATGTAGTGCGGTGGCTTAAGTAATTGGAAAGCGTCATTTGCCAGTGAGCGCGCATCGCGGCAGGAACTTTTGCATAACCATAGCCGGGTAAGTCGACAAGAAAGCGGTCATTACCCAAGCTAAAAAAGTTAATAAGCTGGGTGCGACCTGGCTGTTTACTGACATAGGCTAGGCGGTTGTGATTGGCTAATGTGTTGAGCGCGCTTGATTTACCAGCATTGGAACGCCCAGCAAAAGCAACCTCAATGCCAGCAGGTGGCGGCAAGTCGCGCAAATGGTGTGCGGAAATGTAAAACGTGGCATTTTGGAACAGCGGCATAAGATAACCCTTTCAAGGCCGAAAATGCTACCACGATTAGGTGATTTTCGATAAAATGTTTTAATTCTTCTAAATGTATCAGTCACAAGCTTTAAGGAAAATAAGCATGAAAATTGGTAATGTATTAGCAATCATCCTGATGTCTGTTAGTTTGGCCTCAGTTGCCCAAGCTGCTGGCAATGCCGCCGCTGGCGAAAAAATTGTGACTGGCGTTTGCGCTGCCTGCCATGGCATTGATGGTAACAGCGTGATTTCCACCAACCCTAAACTTGCACAACAACACCCTGAATATATTGCTAAACAATTAGCCAACTTCAAATCAGGTGAACGTAAAAACGCTGTGATGTCGGGCATGGCAGCAACTCTCTCAGCCGAAGACATGGCTAACGTTGCGGCCTATTTTTCTGCACAAAAAGCGAAAGTAGGCAGTGCAAAAACCAATACTGCTGGTTCATTAGGCGAAAAAATCTATCGTGGCGGTATCGCCAGCGTGGGTGTTCCAGCCTGTGCTTCTTGCCACGGTGCGGCGGGTGCGGGCATTCCTGTTCAGTTCCCACGCTTATCAGGACAACATGCGGATTATGTGGTTGCGCAACTAAAAGCATTCCATGATGGCGAGCGTGCCAACGATGCAGCCAAAGTCATGCGTATGATTTCGGCTAAATTGTCTGATGCAGAAATGGCCGCAGTTGCAGACTATATCCAAGGTTTGCACTAAGACACTATCGGGGGCTAAACGCCGCCAAGTAAAACAGGGTGGCGTTGCCACCCTTAATTTTTGGCAATCCAATATACCCCTAAGCCAGTATTGCTTTAATTTGCTTGAAGGTTTGAATGACAAATTCTAAAAGGTTATATGAGTTACTAAGTTCTATGCGCTTTGCTGTGAGCGTATTGACGGTGCTAGGGATTGCCTCGATTATCGGCACCGTGCTAAAACAAAATGAGCCTTACGCAAACTATGTGATTCAGTTTGGGCAGTTTTGGTTTGATTTGTTTGAAATGCTTGGCCTGTACGATGTTTACCATAGCGCTTGGTTTTTAGTGATTTTGCTTTTCTTGGTGACCTCGACCAGTCTTTGTATTTATCGTAATACCCCGCTGATGTTAAAAGAATTGCGTGCTTATCGTGAGCAAGCAACAGAAAAATCTTTACGCGCTTTTAGTCATCAGCAAACCTACAGCACTAGTCATAGCTTGGAGCAAATTCGGCAAGATTTACATCATTTTTTAAGTGTTCGTGGCTTCCGTTTTAAAACGGTCAAACATGCCGATGGCACAGAACTGATTGCGGCCAAAGCAGGAAGCTACCAGCGACTGGGCTATATCTTTACACATGCGGCGATTGTGATTATCTGTATTGGTGGCTTGATGGATGGCAATGTGCCGCTCAAAATACAAGAGTTACTTGGGCAAAAAACCGTAGAGTTGCGGGATATTCCTGCCAATGAAGTGCCTAAGCAGAGCCGGCTTTCTGTTAAAAACTTATCTTTTAGAGCCAATATGACCTTGCCTGAAGGCGGCAGCGCTGATGTGGCGTTTCAACGGGTGCGTGATGGTTATATGGTACAAGAGTTGCCATTTAGTATTGCGCTCACTGATTTTAGAATCGAACATTATCCAACTGGCCAGCCAAAATCATTTGAGAGTGATTTGGTGATTACTGACCCTGATTTAAAAGTGCCGTTCAAGCACACCATTAGTGTCAATCATCCGCTGATTTATAAAGGCATTGCCATTTATCAGTCCGACTTTCAAGATGGCGGCTCTAAGTTGAATTTTAATGTTTGGGGCATACTCACCACCGCTGCCAAGCCAGTGCCTGTGACGGGTGTGATTTTTGGAAAAACCGATTTCGGTGCGGGCGCTAACGGCTTACAGCTTGAATTTAACGATTTCCGTAAGTTTAATATTTTGAATCTAAGCCCTGATGGTAAGGGCAAGCCACGTAATGTTGGCCCTAACGTCACCTTTAAAGTGCGTGATAGCGCAGGCCAAGCCAAAGAGTACGTCAATTACATGCAACCTTTGCAGCTAGATGGGCGCTATTATTTTGTTTCTGGCATGCGATCATCACCACAAGAAGAGTTTAAATATTTACGTATTCCTGCTGATAGTAATTTTGAGATACAAAGCTTTATGCAGACGCGAGCGGTGTTGTTTGATAAAACCCTGCACCCAGAAATTGCCCATCTTTTTGCATTAAAAGCGCTTAAGCCAAGCGATGGCCCAGCCATTAAAGCAAAGTTTGAGTCTAGCGTTGTGCAGTTGCTAGGGGCTTTTAGCGATGGGGGTTATGCCGAAATCGCCAAGCTGATAGAGGCCTCTGTGCCCAAAGCGCAACGTGAAGCGGCCGCGCAGACTTATATCAAAATTGTGAATGGTGCGGCTTTTGAAGCTTATCAGTTGGGTCAAGCGCGGGCTGGTGTGAAGTCGGTGAAAGTCGATGAGAATACGCAGGCATTTTTGCAAGACACGTTAAACGCTATTAGCGATTTATTCTTTTATGGCGAGCCTATTTATTTGCAAATGACGCAATACCAACAGCGTGAGGCCAGCGGTTTGCAGTTAACCCGTTCACCCGGCAAGAACTTAGTGTACTCAGGCTCTGTCTTACTCGTATTGGGGATTTTTGCAATGATCTATATTCGTGAAAGACGGATTTGGTTGTTGATTAAACCACAGCAGCAAGAAGTGTTATTTGCGATGTCGGCTAATCGTAAGAATCGCGATTTTGAGATCGAATTTGATCGCTATCAAAGTCAACTAAGCACAGTGTTAATGCATTAAATATCAAGTGCATTAAATATTAAAAGTCTTTTTAGGATAACGTCATGGCCACCAAACAAAAGTTAAACCCTAGCAATATCATCGACGATCCAGTGCCATTTTTCAGCCAGCTTGGCTGGCGAGATTGGCTATACGCCATTGTATTAATGGCATCAACAGTATTTGCCTATTCAAAATATAGCCAGTTTATGGATGCCTATGAAATCACCTTCTTATTTGGTGCGGGCTTGGTATTTAGTTTGTTAGGCTGGTGTTGGAAACCTGTTCGGCTATTGTTGCTGGGCATTGCTGCATTAAGTATGTTTTCCATTCGGCTTTATCATGGCGACTTAGATAGCACCAATCATGTATTTTTCTTGAAGTTTTTGATTGGTAGTCAAACCGCGGTGATGTGGATGAATGTTTTATTTGTGCTCGCCATGCTGACTTACTGGTTTGCACTTTTTGCACGCTCAAACTTTGCAGGAAAAGTGGCGACTAGCCTCACTTGGACGGCTGTATTAATGGGCTTCGTGGGCTTAATGGTGCGCTGGTATGAGTCATATTTGATTGCGCCAGATGTGGGCCATATTCCGCTGAGCAATTTGTATGAAGTCTTTATTTTATTCTGTTTGATTACCTCATTAATGTACTTGTATTACGAACAACGCTACGCCACTAAACAACTTGGCGGCTTTGTGTTGCTGGTGGTGAGCTCTGCGGTTGGCTTTATTCTTTGGTATACCTTTAGTCGTCATGCCAATGGCATTCAACCGCTGGTGCCCGCTTTGCAGTCTTATTGGATGAAAATTCATGTACCTGCTAATTTTGTTGGCTATGGTGCATTTTCACTGGCAGCGATGGTGGCAAGTGCCTATTTGTTGGCCAGCAAAGGGATTTTAGCTTCGCGTTTGCCTGCGGTAGAAGTGCTTGATGACCTCATGTACAAAGCGATTTCCGTTGGTTTTGCATTTTTCACCATTGCTACTATTTTGGGAGCAGTGTGGGCGGCAGAGGCTTGGGGCGGTTATTGGTCTTGGGATGCCAAAGAAACATGGGCGCTGATTGTTTGGCTGAACTACGCGGCATGGTTGCATTTGCGCTTGGTTAAAGGTTTGCGTGGCCCTATGTTGGCTTGGTGGGCGCTGATAGGCCTATTGGTAACCACCTTTGCTTTCTTGGGCGTGAATATGTTCCTTTCAGGCTTGCATTCATACGGCACTTTATAGGCGCTGTGATAACAACTTGTTGTTAAGCGTCTTTTTTCACTTCCTTTTAGGCTCTGCACACAAGCTTTAGCGCTAAGCTTGGGTGCAGAGCCTTTCAATTTCTCCCCTTATTTGTTTGCCTTGCTATCGCGTTTGCTTAAATGCAGACATTGCCAATAGGCCAAATCCTGTCGTATTTTGTTACAAATTCATTAATAAAATAGTTTATTTATCATTATGTTGAATTGTCTTATTCATTAAACTATTATTTTTTAAAGCGCGATGTTGGGAATTAAAATCTCAAACAGCGTATTCCAGCGCTCTTCAGCAGTTAAACAACAAGCATTTAAATAGCAGCTCCGAATAAAAAAACATTTTTTTAGAGATGGGGGAGGTAAAAATGAACAAGCATTCTGGATTTACGTTGATTGAATTAGCGATTGTGCTGGTGATTATTGGTTTGCTACTTGGTAGCGTACTCAAAGGTCAGGAGTTGATTAATAGCGCTAAAGTGAAAAATATGGCCAGTGATTTTAAAGGCGTTCAGGTTTACCTTTATGGCTACCAAGACAAATTTAGAGCCTTGCCTGGCGATGATGGTTTGGCCTCAACGCATTTAACAGGCGCTACAAACGCCACAACAGGCGGCACGGTGAGTAATGGTTTAATTGAAGGCAAGTGGGATTCTGAAACCGCCACGGATGAGTCAGTACTGTTTTGGCAGCATGTACGTTTAGCCAACTTCGCCTCAGGCGCAACGACTGTGGATTCTAATTTCTACCCCAAAAATGCCGATGGGGGACGATTCGGGATACAAAGTCTTTCTGGATTTACCACCGTCACCAATATGTCGGGCGCTTTTGTGGCTTGCTCCAAAGGCATATTAGGTAAATTTGCTAAGCAGCTTGATGTCGCGATGGATGATGGCGATGGTAGCAAAGGCTCGGTTAGAGTGGTGCTTGATGGCACGCCTAGTGATGGTATTGCCGCTGCTGTTGATGCAAGTGTTTATGACGTTTGTATGAGTTTTTAAAAAAAGATAGTTAAATAAAAGTTAAAGAAAAAGCATATAGATGCATGCTTTTTCTTTTCTATTAATCACATCAAATTTGCATTAAAATAGCGCAATACTTTAAGTTCATAAACCTATGTCTGACAACATCGTCGAAATTAATCAACTTTCATTTGGCTACAATGGCCGATTGCTGCATCAAGGCATCAATATGGTGTTCCCACGCGGCAAGGTTGTGGCCATTATGGGCGGTAGCGGCAGTGGTAAAACCACTTTGTTGCGTCTTATCGGCGGTCAGCTTAAGCCTAATGTTGGTGAGGTGCGTGTTGATGGCGAAGTTGTTCACCAGCAAGGCTTGGACGGTTTATATAAGCTGCGCCGCAAAATGGGCATGCTATTTCAGTTTGGTGCCTTGTTCACCGATTTGTCAGTATTTGAGAATGTCGCCTTCCCCATTCGCGAGCATACCGACTTGCCTGAGTCCATGGTGCGTGATTTTGTGATGCTTAAATTAAATGCGGTGGGCTTGCGTGGCGCGCATCATTTAATGCCAACAGAGTTGTCTGGCGGCATGGCGCGGCGTGTAGCTTTGGCGCGGGCGGTAGCGCTTGATCCGCAAATCATTATGTATGATGAGCCGTTTGCTGGCCTAGACCCTATCTCTATGGGCGTTGTGTGTAATTTAATTCGTAGTTTGAATGATGCGCTGGGTGCAACCTCTATTGTTGTGACACATGATGTGCATGAGACTTTTACCTTTGTAGATTACGTTTACTTTGTTTCTGGTGGCGTAGTCGTGGCTGAAGGCACGCCAGATGAGTTGCGTAATTCAGATAAGCCATTTGTGCATCAATTTGTCCATGGTGAGGCAGATGGCCCTGTTCCCTTCCATTATCCAGCGCCAGATTACAAGCGAGAAATGTTAAGAGGGCACGATGTTTAAACCCGTAAAATCTGCACTGGCCAGTTTAGGCCACCGCGCCATTGATGGCGTTTGGCGCATAGGCGCTGGCGCTCGTTTATTGTTTTATATTGGCATTTACTTATTTGAGAGTTTTAAACGCCCGCGTTTAATTGTGCGTGAGATTTTTGCAACAGGCGTGCTGTCTTTGTTGATTATTCTCGTCTCGGCATTTTTTGTCGGCATGGTGCTTGGCTTGCAGGGTTACAACACCTTGCAGAAATACGGCTCATCGGAGGCTATCGGCGTATTGGTGGCTCTGTCATTGGTGCGTGAACTAGGCCCAGTGGTCACAGCCTTATTATTTGCTGGTCGCGCGGGCACAGCAATTACCGCTGAAATCGGCTTAATGAAAGCCACAGAGCAGTTATCGGCAATGGAAATGATGGCGGTCAGCCCTGTGGCGCGTGTGATTGCCCCAAGATTTTGGGCTGGCGTTATTTCTATGCCAATTTTAGCTGCCTTGTTTTCTATGGTGGGTGTGCTGGGCGGTTATTTTGTTGCTGTGCCTATTATTGGCGTAGATGACGGTGCGTTTTGGTCACAAATGCAGGCAAGCGTTGATTTTCGTGAAGACATTGTCAATGGCGTCATCAAAAGTGTGGTGTTTGGCGTTGTATGTACCATGATTGCTTTGTTTGAAGGCTATGATGCGCCGCCAACAGCCGAGGGTGTGAGCCGCGCCACCACAAGAACAGTAGTGAACTCGTCATTAGCAGTATTGGGTTTGGACTTTGTTTTGACAGCGTTCATGATAAGCGCTTAATTTTTCAAACACATTTGAAACGGTAGTCATTGGGAGGTGGGATGGAACGTACAACAATAGATTTATGGGTCGGGGTATTTGTTGCCTTGGGCCTTGCTGCCATATTTGGCTTGGCGCTTAAAGTCGGCAATCTGACATCTAGCAACATTGGTGAGACTTACACCGTGACGGCGGCATTTGAAAACATTGGTGGTTTAAAAGCTCATGCGCCAGTCAAAAGTGCAGGCGTGGTGATAGGCAGGGTTGATGGCATTGTGTTTGATAGCAAAGCCTATGAAGCCAAAGTCACTATCAAGTTAGATAAGCGCTATCAGTTTCCAACAGATACCTTTGCTAATATTTACACAGCAGGTTTGTTGGGTGAGCAGTACATTGGTTTAGAAGCAGGTGGCGAAGAGGCTGTGCTTAAAAATGGCGATAAAATCACGCATACACAAGATGCAGTTGTACTTGAAAAAATGATTAGTCAATTCTTATATAACAAAGCGTCAGATACCAAATCTTCTGATACAGCAAAGGCAGCAGAATAAAATGAAATACTTAAGTAGTCTTTTTCTGGGGTTGATGATTTTTGCTTGCTCAGCGCTCGCTCAAGCAACCGTGCCAGCCGACGTTTTTGTAAAGTCTGTTGCCGACGATGTGCTGACTATCGTTAAAAGAGATAAAGCCATTCAAAACGGTGATCAAGAAAAGATTTTTGCCTTGGCAGAAGAAAAAATCGTGCCTAATTTCAACTTTGATCATGTTTGCAAATTAGTGTTGGGCAAAAACTATAGTAAAGCCACCAAAGAGCAACAAGAGGCATTTGAGCGCGAATTCCGTAGCTTATTAATCAGAACTTACGCTTCAGCGCTTTCAAAGTATCGCAATCAAACGATTGAGTACAAGCCACTGCGCGATGCTGCGGATGACAAAGATGTGGTGGTTAAAACGCAAATTTTGCAGCCTGGTGGTCAACCGCTTGCCGTTGATTACAGCTTGGAACAAATTGGCGATGTGTGGAAGGTTTACGACATTACCATTGAAGGCGTGAGCCTAGTGACGAATTACCGCGGTCAGTTTAGCAACGAAGTGCGTCAAGGCGGCATGGACGGCTTGATTCAAAAATTGGCTGACAAAAATAAAAGCAATGCAGCAGGTAAAAAATAATTCATATTGAATATTCATTGAGAATTTAATTGGCCCAAATTACTAAATCAGGTGAGCGCTGGGAATTAACTGGCGATATCACTATCAACCATTCGCAACAGCTCTTGGCTGAAAGCGAACATTTGCCCATGGCTGGCGCCTTAGTGATTGATCTTTCAAAAGTGACGCATGTGGATACGGCAAGTATTAGCTTGATTTTTGAGTGGTTGCGTCATGCCCAAGCCAAAAAATGTGACTTGCGCTTTGCTAATTTCCCTAAAAATTTATTAAGTCTAATTGCGCTGTATGGCGTGGTTGACTTAATCCCGCAAGTCGCACATTAATTTACCAATTGGGCAGATTGCTAGCCCGAGGAAGCCATGACCCCCGCAATTAAAATAGAGCAGTTACACAAGCAGTTTGGTGCTTTGCATGCACTCAATGGCATAGATTTGACCATTGCTCAGGGTGAGTTTTTTGCTTTGCTTGGCCCTAATGGCGCGGGTAAATCTACCTTGATTAACTTGCTTGCTGGTTTATTGCGCCCGACTAGTGGTCGCCTGTCGGTGATGGGGCATGACGTGATGTCGCAATATCGACAAGCCAGACACGCTCTAGGGGTGGTTCCACAAGAGTTGGTATTTGATCCATTTTTTAATGTGCGCGAAATGCTACGTTTTCAGGCGGGCTACTTTGGTAAAGGCACTGAAAACGATGATTGGATAGATGAAGTCATCGAATCATTAGGCTTGACCGATAAGGCTAATACCAATATGCGCCGTTTATCTGGCGGCATGAAAAGGCGCGCACTGATTGCGCAAGCCTTGGTACACAAACCACCTGTGATTGTGTTGGATGAGCCTACCGCTGGGGTGGATGTTGAACTGCGTCATATGCTTTGGGCGTTTATTAAACGCTTAAATCGTGAAGGCCATACCATTATCCTCACCACACATTACTTGGAAGAGGCAGAAACTTTATGTTCGCGCATCGCTTTGCTTAAGCAGGGCGAGGTGATTGCACTGGATAGCACCAAGAATTTATTAGCGAGTATGCCAGGTAAAAAATTACAGCTTAAATTGGCGAGCGCATTACCAGCGTCTTTAAAAGACATGGTGCGCCAACAAGAGCAACAAGATTACACTTTATCGCTCAATACAATTGCACAGGTGGAATATGTCTTGGCTGAGTTGCGGAACGCCAATGTGGCGGTAGAAGATATGCAATTGATAGAGCCAGATTTAGAAGATGTATTTATTGATTTAATGGGGCGAGCATGAGCTTAATCAACCAACGCTTCCGTGGCCCATGGACACTGTTTAAAAAAGAAATTCTTCGTTTTTGGCGGGTGAGCTTCCAAACCGTTGCCGCACCTGTGATGACCGCATTATTGTATTTGTTGATTTTTTCTCATGTACTGGGTGGTCGTGTTGAAGTTTATCCTGGCGTGCCTTATACGGTGTTCTTGATTCCAGGCTTGATTATGATGTCGGTCTTGCAAAATGCTTTTGCAAATAGCTCATCTAGCCTGATTCAATCAAAAGTGATGGGCAATATTATTTTTGTATTGCTAACGCCGCTCAGTTATCTAGAGTTCTTTTTAGCTTTTCTTGCGGCGTCGATTATTCGTGGCTTGTGCGTTGGATTTAGTATTTATTTGGTAGCGATTTGTTTTATTGATTTGCCACTCACTCATCCAATGTTTATTTTAGCGTTTGCAGTGTTTGGTAGCGGCATGTTGGGCGCTTTTGGCATTATTGCGGGTTTGTGGGCTGAAAAATTTGACCAAATGGCTGCTTTTCAAAACTTTGTCATCATGCCATTGTCATTTTTATCAGGTGTATTTTATTCGATACATTCTTTGCCACCTTTTTGGCAAAAGGTATCGCATTTAAACCCGTTCTTTTACATGATTGATGGTTTTAGATATGGCTTTTTCGGTCAAGGCGACATTTCTGCTTGGTTTAGCTTAAGTGTTGTCCTCGCTAGCTTTATTGCCCTATCATTGATCACTATTGGCATGTTAAAAGCTGGATATAAATTACGGGGCTAAAGATGTTAAGCGCAAATGAATTAAAAACCTATATCACCAACGGCCTTGATTGCGAGCATATTGAAGTGCTTGGCGATGACGGACAGCATTTTGAGGCGGTGATTGTGAGCCCAGCTTTTGTGGGCAAGAATATGGTGCAGCAACATCAACTGGTTTATCAGATATTGGGGGATAGAATGCGCTCAGAAATTCATGCGCTTTCCATGCGAACCTTTACGCCTGAAACATGGCAAACCAATGGTAAGCGTGCCTAAAAACTATTTTTATTAGGAGTAATGAAATGGAAGTTCAAGCAACAATTAAGAATCAAGTAACAAGCAATCCTGTGGTGCTTTATATGAAGGGCAGCCCAAAGTTTCCACAATGTGGCTTCTCTGGTTTAGCTATTCAAATTTTGCAGGCTTGTGGCGTACAAAATCTAGTAGCGGTAGATGTGCTGGCTGATCCAGAAATTCGTGAAGGCATCAAAACCTATGCGAGCTGGCCGACTATTCCGCAGCTTTATATCAATGGCGAATTCATCGGCGGCGCAGATATTATGCGTAGCATGTATGAACAAGGTGAATTACAAAAACTATTAGCGGAAGCTGCTTAATTGGATAAACTGCTTATTCAGGGCGGCGCTCGCCTACATGGTGAAGTGACCGTTTCTGGCGCTAAAAATGCCGCATTGCCAATTTTATGTGCGGCTTTATTAGCGGAAGATACCTTAAAGCTATCTAGCGTTCCTAGGCTTAAAGATGTTGGCACCACCATACATTTGCTGGAGCACATGGGCGTTAAAGTAAATCGCCAAGCTGACCAAGTGGATTTGGATGCGCGTAATATTCAAGTATTTGAAGCGCCTTACGATATGGTGAAAACCATGCGTGCTTCTATTTTGGTTTTAGGTCCTTTGTTAGCTCGCTTTGGTAAAGCGCGTGTTTCCTTGCCAGGCGGCTGTGCAATTGGCTCTCGCCCTGTGGATTTGCATATCAAAGGCTTGCAAGCCATGGGCGCTGAAATCCATATTGAGCATGGCTATATTGAGGCTAGTACTGAGCATCTACCGAATAAGCGTTTGCAAGGCGCACGTTATTACATGGATTTAGTCACCGTGACTGGCACTGAAAACTTGATGATGGCGGCAGCTTTGGCGCATGGCACCACGGTGTTAGAGAACGCTGCCAAAGAGCCAGAAGTGGTGGATATGGCAGAATGCCTGATAAAAATGGGCGCAAAGATTAAAGGTGCTGGCACCGATGTGATTACCATTGAAGGGGTTGATAAGCTGCATGGCGCAACCCATCAAGTGGTATGCGATAGAATTGAAGCGGGCACTTATATGGTTGCTGCGGCAATGACGGGCGGCGAAGTTAAACTGCTTAATGTTAAAGAAAACTTACTTGATGCGGTGATTGAAAAATTGCGTGAGGCTGGTGCCGAAGTGATTTGCCAGCAAAACACCATCACGGTTAAAAGTGATGGCAAGCTAAAAGCGGTGAATATTCGTACTGCGCCGCACCCAGCGTTTCCAACGGATATGCAAGCGCAGTTTATGGCGCTCAATACCGTGGCTCAGGGTATTTCAAAAGTTACAGAAACTATTTTTGAAAACCGCTTTATGCATGTGCAAGAAATGCAGCGGCTAGGCGCAGATATTGATATTGATGGCAATACCGCTTTGGTCAAAGGTGTGGCGGAGTTAGAAGGCGCCACGGTAATGGCGACTGACTTGCGTGCCTCAGCCAGCCTTGTTTTGGCGGGGTTAGTGGCAAAAGGCCAAACCGTGATTGAGCGTATTTATCACCTCGACCGCGGCTATGAAAATCTGGAAGAAAAACTGAATGCGCTAGGGGCAAACGTCAAGCGCGTTTCCACATAACGAAAATTGATGACTATATGATTACCATCGCACTTTCAAAAGGCAGAATATTCCAAGAAACCACACCATTATTGGCGGCGGCGGGTATTCATGCGCTGGAAGATCCAGAAGCTTCACGCAAATTGATATTGCCAACCAATCGTGACGATGTTCGATTAATCATCGTGCGTGCCTCTGATGTGCCAACTTATGTGCAATATGGCGCGGCTGATTTGGGCATTGCGGGTAAAGATGTGTTGGATGAGCATGGCGGCGAGGGCTTGTATCAGCCTATTGATTTACAAATCGCCAAATGCAAAATGATGGTGGCGGTGCGCGAGGATTTTGATTACTTCGCTTCTATCCGCAGTGGCGCTCGTTTAAAAGTGGTGACTAAATACGTTAAAACCGCGCGTGAGCATTTTGCCGCAAAAGGCATGCATGTCGATTTAATTAAACTTTACGGCTCAATGGAGCTAGGGCCTTTGGTTGGATTGGCTGACGTGATTGTCGATTTAGTCAGTACAGGTAGTACCTTGCGGGCAAATCACTTAAAAGCAGTGGAAGAAGTTGGCGACATAAGCTCGCGTTTGGTGGTGAATCAAGCTTCATACAAGCTTAATCGCGCTAAATTGCAGCCTATGATGGACGCTTTTGTTGGCGCCATTGGCAAATAGACATTAAAAAATAAAGATTGAATATAGGTTCAAAATATCATGAGTAGCGAAATTAAAATAAGGCGTTTTTCTAGTACCGATGCGGATTTTGATGCCAAATTAAAAGCCTTGCTCGCTTTTGAAACGGCGCAAGACGACAGTATTGATGAAGTCGTTGCCAGCATTCTAAAAGACGTGAAAAAACGTGGTGATGCCGCTGTGTTGGATTACACCAACCGCTTTGATAAAACCAATGCCAGCAGCTTGGCACAACTTGAGATTCCGCATGCAGAGCTTGTCGCGGCCTTAAACGGCTTGCCGACTGAGCAACGCGAAGCTTTAAAAGCGGCGGCTGACCGAGTGCGCAGTTACCATGAAAAACAATTGATGGCCTCTTGGCAATATACAGAAGAGGACGGCACTATTTTAGGCCAGCAAGTCACCTCTTTAGACCGTGTTGGCCTCTATGTTCCTGGTGGCAAGGCGGCCTATCCATCATCAGTATTGATGAATGCGATTCCAGCCAAAGTCGCTGGTGTTGAAGAATTGATTATGGTGGTGCCCACGCCTAACGGAGAGAAAAACCAATTGGTGTTGGCAGCCGCTGCGATTGCGGGTGTTGACCGTGTGTTTTGTATTGGTGGCGCACAAGCAGTTGGCGCGATGGCTTATGGTACTGAAACAGTGCCGCAAGTGGATAAAATCGTTGGGCCAGGTAATGCTTATGTGGCCGCCGCAAAGCGCCGAGTATTTGGCGTAGTGGGTATCGACATGGTCGCTGGCCCATCAGAGATTTTGGTGATTTGCGATGGCAAAACCAACCCAGATTGGGTAGCAATGGATTTATTTAGCCAAGCGGAACATGATGAATTGGCGCAAGCAATTTTACTCAGCCCTGATGCTGATTTCTTAGATCAAGTGCATGCCAGCATTCAAAAGCTTGTGCAAACCATGCCGCGTCAGGACATTATTTCGACTTCATTAACTGATCGTGGTGCTTTAATTCAGGTGCGCGATTTGGATGAAGCGGCTGAAATTAGCAACTATATTGCACCAGAGCATTTGGAATTGTCTTTAGAAGCGCCGCTTGCTTTCAGCAAAAAAATCAAACACGCGGGTGCTATTTTTATGGGACGCGATACTTGTGAAGCGCTTGGGGACTACTGTGCTGGGCCTAACCATGTGTTGCCAACTTCACGCACTGCGCGCTTTTCTTCACCACTTGGTGTGTATGACTTTCAAAAACGCTCTAGCTTGATTTTTGTATCATCTGCTGGCGCACAGACTTTAGGTAAAGTGGCCGCCACTCTTGCCTACGGAGAAGGTTTGCAAGCCCATGCCCAATCTGCAGAATATAGACTAAAAAAATGAGCCAATACTGGAGCAAGCTAGTTCACTCGCTTACGCCTTATGTGCCAGGGGAACAGCCAAAAGTCAGCAATCTGATTAAGCTAAATACCAATGAAAACCCTTATGGGCCAAGTCCTAAGGTGATTGCCGCTTTACAAAAAGAAGCGGCTGATAGCCTGCGGCTTTATCCAGACCCTAATTCTGACGCGCTTAAACAAGCGATTGCCGAGTTTCATGGCTTGGATGCCAGCCAGATTTTTGTTGGTAATGGCTCAGATGAAGTATTAGCGCATGTTTTCAATGCCTTGCTTAAGCATGATAAGCCGATTTTATTTCCTGATATTACTTATAGTTTTTATCCAGTTTACTGTGGCTTATACCAAATTGATTTTCAAACCGTGCCTTTGACCGACAGCTTTGAAATCAATGTAGAAGACTACTTTCAGGCCAATGGCGGCATTATTTTCCCCAATCCTAACGCACCTACTGGTCGTTTGCTCGCCTTGTCAGAAATTGAACGCTTGCTGCAACATAATCCCAACTCTGTAGTGGTAGTTGACGAAGCTTATGTTGATTTTGGTGGCGAATCCGCAGTGCAATTGATTAATCGTTACCCACAGTTGTTGGTCACCCACACTTTATCCAAAGCCCGCTCATTAGCAGGGCTGCGTGTGGGTTATGCGGTGGGGCATGCTGATTTAATTGATGCGCTGCATCGAGTAAAAGACAGTTTTAACTCTTATCCGCTAGATCGTTTTGCTCAAGCAGGCGCAGTGGCGGCTATGCAAGATAAAGCCTATTTTGAAGCCACTTGTCAGCGCGTGATTAAAACACGAGAGGCACTTGTTGCCGATTTAGAAAGTTTGGGTTTTGAAGTGTTGCCATCAGGCGCGAATTTTATTTTCGCACGGCATCCACAACATGATGCAGAGACCTTGGCTAACAAGCTCAGGGAGCAGAAAATCATTATTCGGCATTTTAAAAAGCCCGCTAGAATTGCCCAGTTTTTGCGGATTACCATAGGCACGGATGAAGAGTGTCAGGCTTTGGCCAATGCCTTAAAAAATATCCTAAAAATGTAAAGAGTTTTGACCAAACACTAAAATCGTTATATAAAGTGACTTTTGGTGAGTAGTGTATCTATTTACCATTAACTTCATAAAAAAATGTATCATAACGCGTGTAGTTAAATTGTAAACGTGTAATTAAGCGGAGGAAGTAACATGGCATTAACACAGATGGCTTTAGATTCTTTAGATTTTGACGCAACAGTAGCATTGGCTACAAAAGTTGCTCCACATGTAGATATCCTTGAAATCGGTACACCTTGCATTAAGCATAACGGTATCAAATTGGTAGAAACACTACGTGCTAAATTCCCTAACAACAAAATTTTAGTTGACTTGAAAACAGCGGATGCTGGCTTTTACGAAGCTGAGCCATTCTTCAAGGCTGGTGCTGACATTACAACCGTTCTAGGTACATCTGATATTGGTACAATTAAAGGTGTGATTGACGTTGCTAATAAATACGGCAAAAAAGCACAAGTTGACTTGATCAACGTAGCTGACAAAAAAGCATTGACAGAGCAAGTAGCTAAACTAGGCGCACACATTATTGGTGTTCATACTGGTTTGGATCAACAAGCTGCTGGTCAAACACCATTTGCTGATTTGGCTTTGGTTGCTGGTTTGAAACTAGGCGTTGAAATCTCTGTTGCTGGTGGCGTTAAAGCAGCTACAACTGCACAAGTACGCGATGCTGGTGCAAGCATCATCGTTGCTGGCGCTGCAATCTACGGTGCTGCTGATCCTGCTGCTTCTGCTGCAGAAATCACTGCAATTGCAC
>JBMSSY010000001.1:0-42283 GCA_049424605.1 Candidatus Methylopumilus sp. | reverse complement strand
CTTTAGGTAAAGATCAAATGGGGAGTCGCCAAGCTGGTTAAGGCACCGGATTTTGATTCCGGCATGCGAAGGTTCGAATCCTTCTTCCCCAGCCAGTATTACAAGACGGAGCGTGTAGCATTACACGCTTTTTTTGTTTTTATAGCGTAAAGGAATCCACTGTGGCCAAAGGCGACATGATGGTGTTTACAGGCACTGCCAATCCTAAGCTTGCTAAAAAAGTGGCAAAGCACTTAGGCATGGAGTTGGGACGTGCAACTGTTGACCGTTTCAGCGATGGTGAAGTCATGGTTGAACTGCAAGACAATGTGCGCGGCAAAGATGTTTTTGTATTGCAATCAACTTGCGCGCCAACCAATGACACGCTGATGGAAGTCATGGTAATGGTAGACGCACTCCGCCGCGCCTCAGCAGGCCGCATCACCGCCGCTATTCCTTATTTTGGTTATTCTCGACAAGACCGCCGTCCACGCTCTGCCCGCGTTGCCATTACCGCAAAAGTGGTGGCCAATATGCTCACTAGCGTTGGCGTTAATCGTTTACTGACCATGGATTTGCACTCTGATCAAATCCAAGGCTTTTTTGAAATTCCTGTCGACAACATCTACGCATCACCCGTATTGCTTGATGACCTCACCAAACAAAGCCATCACAACTTAGTGGTGGTTTCACCTGATGTGGGTGGCGTGGTGCGGGCTCGTGCATTGGCCAAGCAAATGGGTTCGGATTTGGCGATTATCGACAAACGTCGTCCTAAAGCCAATGTCGCCAAGGTGATGAACATTATTGGTGATGTTGCTGGACGCACCTGCGTCATCATGGATGATATGGTCGATACCGCCAACACGCTGTGCGAAGCAGCTTCAGCGCTCAAGAAAAAAGGCGCCATTAAAGTTGTTGCCTACTGTACCCACCCTGTGCTTTCAGGCACGGCTATCGAACGCATTAGCGCTTCGGAGCTTGATGAATTAGTAGTCACGGACACCATCCCACTGCGTGCCGATGCGATTGCTTGTAAAAAGATTCGCCAATTAAGCGTGGGCGAGCTGATGGCTGAAACCATCCGCCGTATCAGCAATGAAGACTCTGTCAGCTCATTGTTTGATGATTAATTAAAAGTTTCGATGAGCTTGGCAACAAGCTCAACACCCCCTGTTATCTGGTCGCGGATAACAGTTTTTGAAAAGCCAAAAGTTTTATTTTGGTTAAATTTAGGAGTAGTAAAAATGACGATTGAAATCTCAGCAGTAACACGTGCAGCGAAAGGTACGGGTGCGAGCCGCCGTCTTCGCCGTTCAGCTAAAGTACCAGGTGTGGTTTATGGTGCTGGTAAAGACGCAGTAAGCATTGAATTTGATATGAAAGCATTGTTCATGGAATTCCGCCATGAAGCATTCCACGCTTCTATCTTAACGCTTAACCTAGATGGCAAAAAAGAGTCTGTATTATTACGTGACTACCAAATGCATCCAGTGCGTAACACTATTCAACACATCGACTTTCAACGTGTTAGCGCAACAGAAAAAATCCACGTGAAAGTGCCATTGCACTTCATCAACGGTGACATCGCTCCAGGCGTTAAAGTTGGCGGCGGTATCGTTGCTCACATCGCCACAGAAGCTGACGTAAGCTGCTTGGCAAAAGACTTGCCAGAGTTTATCGAAGTTGACTTAACTAACCTAGAAATGGGTCATTCAGTTCACTTGTCAGAAATCAAATTGCCTAAAGGCGTTGAGTTCGTACAATTGGCGCATGGCGCAGACGTTGCTGTTGCAAGCATCGCAAAAACTCGCGGTGGCGCAGCTGCAGCCGCTGAAGAAGCAGAAGCAACACCAGAAGCTTAATCACCTGTGTGATTGGCCTCGACAACGCGCGTTTCGGTTTTTCCGGAACGCGCGTTATTATTTTGAGGCATTCAAACTAGATGAGCGACGATCACCATGAGTCAAATCAAACTAATTGTTGGCCTAGGCAACCCAGGCGCCCAATATGAATCCACTCGCCACAATGCAGGCTTTTGGTGGGTTGATCAAATCTGCGCAGAAACCGGGAGCACGCTCAAGCTAGAAGCCAAGTTTTTTGGCCATGCTGGCCGTTTAAAATCCAGCCATGATGAAGCATGGCTACTTAAACCCACTACCTTTATGAATGCCAGTGGAAGGTCGGTTGCAGCACTGGCTAAATTTTATAAAATCGCCCCTGAGTCTGTGTTAGTGGTGCATGATGAACTGGATTTACCGCCTGGCACAGTCAAACTCAAAAAAGGCGGCGGTCACGGCGGACACAACGGCCTAAAAGATATTGCCGCACAGTTAGGCACACCTGATTTTTGGCGTTTACGCTTAGGCATCGGACATCCTGGGGATAAAAGTGCCGTTGCAAACTTCGTATTGCATGACCCAAGCCGCGATGAAATGCGCGCCATTGAAGAAAATATCGACCAAAGCACCAAGCTTTTGCCCATGCTATTAAAAGGCGAGTTTGAAGCGGCAATGTTAAAATTGCACACTAAACATTAGTCACGAATTTACTGAACAGGAAAAATTATGAAATGCGGAATTGTCGGCCTACCCAATGTAGGTAAATCAACGCTCTTCAACGCCATCACCAAAGCAGGTATCGCAGCAGAAAACTACCCTTTCTGCACGATTGAGCCTAACGTCGGCATCGTTGAAGTTCCTGATCCACGCATGCAACCCTTGATTGATATCGTCAAGCCGCAAAAAGTACAACCCGCCATTGTTGAGTTCGTAGATATCGCAGGCCTAGTGGCTGGCGCATCCAAAGGCGAAGGTTTAGGCAATAAATTCTTAGCCAATATTCGTGAAACAGACGCTATTGCACACGTTGTTCGTTGCTTTAACGATGCCAATGTTGTGCACGTTGCCAACAAAGTTGACCCGCTTTCAGACGTTGAAACCATCAACACCGAACTAGCACTTGCCGACATGGAAACTGTTGATAAAACGGTTCAGCGCGAAAGCAAAAAAGCAAAATCAGGCGATAAAGAAGCCATCGCTCTTTGTGCTGTATTAGCCAAAGTACAAGCGGGCTTAGACCAAGGCAAAGCCGTTCGCACACTAGGTTTGGATGCAGACGAACTACAGCTATTAAAACCACTTTGTCTGATTACTGTAAAACCAGTGATGTACATCGCCAACGTGGATGAAACAGGCTTCACCAACAATCCATTACTCGACGCAATTGTCGAATTAGGCAAAAAAGAAGGCTCACCAGTGGTGAGCATCTGCGCCAAAATTGAAGCAGAAATCTCAGACCTAGAAGACGAAGACAAAGCCCTATTTTTAGAAGAGTTAGGCTTAAGTGAGCCAGGCTTGGACCGCGTAGTACGCGCTGCATACGCCCTACTTGGCCTAGAAACCTACTTTACCGCAGGCGTAAAAGAAGTCCGCGCTTGGACAGTCCGCAAAGGCTCAACCGCTCCACAAGCGGCAGGCGTGATTCATACCGACTTTGAACGTGGCTTTATCCGCGCAGAAGTAATCGCATTTAATGAGTTTGTTGCCCACAAAGGCGAACAAGGCGCCAAAGAAGCTGGCAAAATGCGCTTAGAGGGCAAAGAATATATCGTGCAAGATGGCGATGTGATGCACTTTAGATTTAACGTGTAAGTAAAAAATCAGCCAGTAAAAAGCCATCCTCGTGATGGCTTTTTTATTGCCCGTAAGACCACAGCAAATAGCCCCGCTTCAAGGTATAATTTACCCCTATTAATCATTACAGAACGCCCATTTGTCATGCAACAGCAGTATCCATTTAAAGAAATCGAAGCGCACGCCCAACAATACTGGGAAACCAACAAAACTTTTCAGGCGACTGAAAACAGCGATAAGCCCAAATATTATTGTTTATCCATGTTTCCTTACCCTAGCGGTCGCTTGCACATGGGTCATGTGCGCAACTACACCATTGGTGATGTGCTTAGTCGTTTTCACCGCATGCGCGGCTTTAATGTCATGCAGCCCATGGGTTGGGATGCGTTTGGTTTGCCTGCCGAAAACGCGGCAATTAAAAACAATGTAGCGCCTGCTGGCTGGACTTATAGCAATATCGAGCATATGAAAGCACAGCTTAAATCGCTGGGCTTGGGCATTTCTTGGGATAGAGAAATCGCAACTTGCACGCCAGAGTATTACCGCTGGGAACAATGGCTGTTTACCGAGCTTTTTAAAAAAGGGCTGATCTACAAAAAAACAGCTACCGTAAATTGGGACCCTGTTGACCAAACCGTGCTTGCCAATGAGCAGGTGATAGATGGCAAAGGCTGGCGCTCTGGCGCAGTGGTTGAAAAGCGCGACATTCCGCAATATTTTATGAAAATCACGGCTTATGCTGATGAGCTTTTAGCTGACCTCGACAAACTCGATGGCTGGCCTGAGCAAGTCAAAACCATGCAGCGCAATTGGATAGGCAAAAGCTACGGCTGTGAAGTTGAGTTTCCTATCGTTAATGGCACAGGCAATCTCAAGGTTTATACCACCCGTCCTGATACTTTAATGGGCGCGACTTATGTGGCGGTTGCCGCAGAGCATGCGCTTGCAACACAAGCGGCTGAAAACAATCCCGCCTTACAGGCGTTTATCCAAGAGTGCAAAATGGGTAGCGTGGCTGAGGCTGATATGGCAACAGCCGAGAAAAAAGGCATGGCCACTGGCTTGTTTGTTCAACACCCTATCACTGGTGAAGCGCTTCCTGTTTGGGTGGCGAATTATGTATTGATTAGTTACGGCGAAGGCGCGGTGATGGCTGTGCCTGCGCATGATGAACGCGACTTTGAGTTTGCTAACAAATACAGTTTGCCGATCAAAGCGGTCATTAAGCCACAAGGCGCTGAGCTTGATTTGCCGCTCACAACTGCCTACACAGAGCATGGCGTGTTATTTAACTCTGGCGCGTTTGATGGCCTAGATTTTGATGCTGCATCAAGCAAAATCGCTGAAACGCTCAGCACCAAAAATTTAGGTAAACGCCGCACACAATATCGTTTACGCGACTGGGGCGTTTCACGTCAACGCTATTGGGGCTGCCCTATCCCTATCGTGCATTGCGCTAGCTGCGGCGAAGTGCCTGTGCCCGCAGACCAGCTTCCTGTTCGCTTGCCAGAAGATGTGGTGATGGATGGCGTAGGCTCACCCATTAAAAAAGACCCTAGCTTTTACCAAACCACTTGCCCAACTTGCGGGGGCGATGCCACCCGCGAAACTGACACCATGGATACCTTTTTTGAGTCCTCATGGTACTTCGCCCGCTACGCAAGTTTTGACTGTCACACTGGCATGGTGGATGAACGCGCCAACTATTGGTTGCCTGTGGACCAATACATAGGCGGTATTGAACATGCGATTTTGCATTTACTTTATGCGCGCTTCTTTAATAAATTAATGCGTGATGTTGGCTTACTCAAAAATGATGAGCCTTTCACTAATTTACTCACGCAAGGCATGGTGCTGAAAGAAGGCACCAAGATGAGTAAATCCAAGGGCAATACCGTTGACCCGCAAGCGCTGATTGAAACCTATGGCGCAGATACTGCACGTTTATTTATGATGTTTGCCGCACCGCCTGAGCAAAGCTTAGAGTGGGCGGATAGTGGCGTGGAAGGTGCGCATCGCTTCTTGCGCCGTTTATGGAGTTTTGTGGTAACGCATTTAGAAGCTGGCGCCGTCGCGGCTTACACCCAAGGCGATTTAAGCGCAGAACTCAAAAACTTGCGCCGTCAATTGCATCAAACCATCGCAAAAATCACCGATGATTATGCGCGCCGTCAAACATTCAACACCGCGATTGCAGCGGTGATGGAGATGATGAACGCTTACGGCAAAATTGAAGGCGACGATGCAATTACCCGTAGCGTACGTCAAGAAGTGCTTGAGAATGTCACCCTGCTACTCTCGCCTATCGTGCCACATATCTGCCAAGCTTTATGGGCTGAGTTACGCCCCAACGCGGTGATTGAAGACGCCGCATGGCCGAATGCAGACGCATCAGCCATGGTGCAAGATGAAATCGAGCTAGTCGTCCAAGTCAATGGCAAATTGCGCGGTAGCATCACCGTAGCTAAAACCATGGCAAAAGAAGCGATTGAGCAGCTTGCTGTCGCCCAGCCTTTTGTGCAGAAATTTTTAGAAGATGGCGCAACTGTGCGTAAAATCATTGTGGTGCCAAACAAACTCGTTAATATTGTGGTGGGATAAAACCATGCAAATCAAAATCGCACGTCAGTTGACTGTGTTACTTTTTGCCAGTTTTTTAGTGGCGTGTGGTTTTCATATGCGTGGCAGCGCAGATTTAGCATTCAACAAACTGTATATCAAAGGCACGGCCAGCATTTCCAAAGATCTCATCAACTCACTAAAAACCAATGGTGTGAGCATAGTCAAAGACCCTGATGAGGCTGAGTTAATGCTGGAGTTAATGAGTGACGGCGTTGAAAAGCGCATTCTTTCATTGGGCGGCACAGGTTCGGTGCGTGAGTTTGAATTATTCTATCGGGTAAAATTCCGTCTTCGTGAAGCGTCTAATCCGCTTTGGGGCGCTGAACAAATCATTGAAAATCGCCGTGACTTCTCATACTTAGATACCGAATTGCTGTCTAAGTCTTATGAAGAAACCATGCTGTATGACGATATGCGCCGTGATGCAACACGAGAATTAATGCGTCGCTTGGTTGCACAAAAACCTAAAGCCAAGGCTGTGAACTAGGCATTTGCCTACATCGTTCAAATATGAATTTGACGCCTCAACAAATCAGCCAACACCTCAGCAACGGGCTTAAGCCGCTGTATGTATTAACGGGGGATGAGCCTTTATCGCAACGTGAATGCTTAGATGCCATCCGCACACAAGCGCGACTACAAGGCGTTGATGAACGCACTAGCCTGACGGTTGACCGTTATTTTAACTGGGGACAAATCGCTGAATTTGGACAGGCCATGTCTTTGTTTGCCAGTCAGCGTTTATTAGAAATCAATATTCCTACTGGCAAACCAGGCTTAGATGGCAGCAAGGTTTTGCAAGCGCTGGCAAATCAGGCTTTGCCTGATACGATTACCGTGATTATCCTGCCCAAAGTTGATTGGCGTGATGCAAAAAGCGCTTGGTATATGGCTTTGCAACAACACAGTATTTTTATTGAGTTGCATGAAGTTGGGCCTGCACAATTACCGCAGTGGATTGCCAACCGTTTAGCTGTGCAAAAACAAAGTACCGATGCAGAAACATTAAGCTTTATGGCCAACCAAGTAGAGGGTAATTTACTGGCCGCGCATCAGGAGATTCAAAAGCTAGGCTTGCTCTACCCTGCGGGCGCAATTGCTGGGGAAGATGTGCGTGCGGCGGTGCTGAATGTTTCGCGCTTTGATGCGGTACAACTGGGCGAAGCCGTGTTAACAGGCGATGTTGACCGCACGGTACGTATTTTAGAAGGGCTTAAGGACGAAGGCGCGCAAGCGGTGGTTGTGATGAATCCGCTTATTTGGGCGATTACGCCTTTGCTTAAAGTAAAGCAGGCAGAAACACGCGGTGAAAACTTAAATGCCGCCATGAAAAATGCCAAGCTTTACTACGAAAAAGAAGCTTTTGCCAGACGCGTACTCCCCAGATTAAGCCTGAAGCAATTACAAGCAGCATTATTAAAACTGGCAGATATTGATAAAATCAGCAAAGGCATGATGCAAGGCGATGCTTGGTTAGAAATTACACGTTTATGTTTTGGCTTAGCTAAAATAACGGCACGCCCAAGAACTCGATAAGCACACATTCAATCATTTGGAATGAATATGGATATTAAAAATTATATGCACAATGTTGGCGTTGAAGCTCGTAAAGCCTCACGCGCCATGGCAAAAGCAGAAACCAACACTAAAAATTTAGCCCTCACTACCATCGCTAAAGCCATTTTGCGTGAAAAAGATGCCTTGCTTGCCGCCAACCAACAAGACCTTGCCGCGGCAAAAGCAAGTGGCATGGATGCGGCAATGTTAGATCGTCTAAGTCTATCGGAAAAATCTATCGCCACCATGGCAGAAGGTCTGCAACAAATCGCTAGCCTCGCTGACCCGATAGGTGAAATCAGCGATATGAAATATCGTCCTTCTGGCATTCAAATCGGCAAAATGCGGGTGCCACTTGGCGTGATAGGCATCATTTATGAAGCCCGTCCTAACGTCACTGTAGATGCAGCTGGCCTTTGCATTAAATCTGGCAATGCCGCGATTTTGCGTGGCGGCTCTGAGGCCATGCACTGCAACCAAGCCTTAGCCAAATTAGTGCATGAAGGCTTGGCGGCGGCTGGCCTGCCTAAAGCTGCGGTGCAAGTAATAGAAACCACAGACCGCGCCGCGGTAGGTGAGTTAATCACCATGCAGGCCTTTGTAGATGTGATTGTGCCACGCGGAGGCAAAGGCTTAATTGAGCGCATTTCCAAAGATGCTCGCATCCCTGTGATTAAGCATTTAGACGGCAATTGCCATGTATATGTCGATGATGATGCTGATTTAGACAAAGCGCTACGCATTGTTGAAAACTCAAAAACGCAACGCTTAGGCACTTGTAATACCACAGAGTCTTTATTGATTGCGCGTAGCGTAGCCAACACTATGTTGCCAAAAATTGCCGAGATGCTGATTAGCAAAGGCATAGAGATACGCGGCTGCGCAGCAACCTGCGCTTTGGTAAAAGCGGCCAAACCAGGCACAGAGGAAGACTTTTATACTGAATATTTAGATGCCATTATTTCCTGCAAAGTGGTGGCAGATTTGGATGAAGCGATTACGCATATCAACCAACATTCATCACAACACACAGAAGCGATAGTCACGGAAAACTACACCAAAGCGCGCCGATTCTTGCGTGAAGTGGATTCCAGCAGTGTGATGGTCAACGCATCTACTCGCTTTGCGGACGGCTTTGAATATGGCTTGGGAGCCGAAATTGGCATTTCAACCGACAAGCTCCATGCTCGCGGCCCAGTGGGCTTAGAAGGTTTAACCTCGCTCAAATACATCGTATTGGGTGACGGGCATGTCCGCGCCTAAGCATTCGCAATGATAGGCATTTTAGGCGGCACATTTAATCCCATCCACAATGGTCATCTGCATGTTGCTGAACGCTTGCAACATGCGTTGGGATTTGATGCCATACGCTTGATGCCCGCCGCTATACCCGCCTTAAAACACCAGCCCAGCG
Organism: Candidatus Methylopumilus sp.; assembly: GCA_049424605.1. Taxonomy (GTDB): domain Bacteria; phylum Pseudomonadota; class Gammaproteobacteria; order Burkholderiales; family Methylophilaceae; genus Methylopumilus_A. The sequence continues at coordinate 33,076 of JBMSSY010000001.1, read as the reverse complement.
TGAGCGCCGCTCAACGCGCTGAGATGGTAAAACTCGCTATCGCTGACCATGCTGCATTGCAGATTGATACCCGCGAACTTGAACGCCCAGGCCCTTCTTATAGCATAGACACGCTGATTTCATTGCGCGCAGAGCTTGGCGAGCAGCGCAGTATTTGTTGGCTGATAGGCTCAGATGCGTTTGCTAAACTCAACACTTGGCACCGCTGGGAGACGCTTTTAGACTACTGCCATTTTGTGGTGGTTAAGCGTCCGCAAACCGAAGATTCAATCCCCCATGCGCAAGTCCAAGCACTGATTGCCGCGCATCAAACAGATGATGCAAGCCAGCTAAAGAATACAGCGCACGGAAAAATACTGATGCAAGAAATCGCTGCGCTGGATATTTCATCGACCTATATTCGCCAACAAATCGCATTAAAAGGTGATGTCAGTCAACTTATCCCTAAATCTGTGCTCAATTACATTCAACAACATCATTTATATGAACAGGCTTAATGGATACTTTTAGTCACGCACTTTGGGGATATGGATTGTTCGGTCATAAGCGTCATGCTTGGATTGCAATCTTCTTCGGTGCGGCGCCTGATTTAATTTCATTCGGCGCGTTTATGCTATTTAACATGCTGAATGGCACTTGGCATTTCGGCAAACCGCCGCTAGAAACACTGCCGCCTTGGCTATTTACCAACTACGCCTTTGGGCATAGCGTGCTGATTTGCTTTAGCGTGATTGGCTTGGCATGGATGTGGCGCAAAGACATTGCTTTTGCGATGTTCGCTTGGCCTTTTCACATTCTGCTGGATTTTCCATTTCACGCCAAAGCCTACTTTGCCACGCCACTATTTTGGCCACTTTCAGATTTTAGTATTGATGGCATTCCTTGGTCACATTGGTATATTTGGTATCCCAATGTGGCAGGCATCATTATTTTACTGACTTATCGTTATAAGCAAGGCCGCAAAAATCAGCAAAATTAGGCCTTGCGCCCCAAGCCACATCAGCAATACAAGGCACTTTAATCATTGCTTTTAAGGTAGCGATATTTTCCTCCATCGCCAGCATATTGGGATCTATCCGATTGGCCACCCAACCCGCCAAATTAAGCCCTGCCGCCTTAATGGAGCCAGCCGTCATCAAAGCGTGATTGATACAACCTAGGCGAATACCCACCACCATGATCACTGGCAAATTGAGTTGCACAGCCAAATCCGCCATGGTTGCTTGGCGATTAATCGGCACACGAAAACCGCCTGCGCCCTCAACCACCACCACATCGGCTTGCGCTTGCAAGCAATCAAAAGCTTGCTGAATCTTATCTAATGAAACTGTCACGCCCGCTTGCTCCGCAGCAATATGCGGCGCCATGGCAGGGGCAAATACATAAGGGTTGATGAGCGCTACAGGCGCATCAACATTGCTAGCCTGCATCAGCGCGGCAACATCACTATTGAGCAATCGACCATCGACCAGCTCAGCGCCAGCGGCAACGGGCTTCATGCCAACAACGCTGTTACCTTGCTGCGCAAAATGGCGCACCAATGCGCTGGCGATATAGGTTTTACCCACATCGGTATCGGTGCCAGTAATAAAAAATCCTAGTTTATTTTTTGCCATGGAAGGTCACAGGCGCTAAGCCTGTCCCAAGGTCAATTTTAGTTTTTGGTCTGGCGGCAGGTTTCCAAGCATGTCCATACACCACTTCGAAAGTCGCGGGCAGTTTGCCATCTTTTCTAAAACGCTGGTAGTTTTCAGTGATTTGCTTTAAAAAGCCGCGCCCTTGCAAGCCGCGCCCACGGCCATCAGCAGCATTATGTGCGCCAATAGACTTTAAATCTCGCATCACCGATATCACGTCATCGTAAGTCAAAGTGATGCGCTCAACATCCAATACTGGCGCGGCAAAGCCAGCACGCACCAAAGCATCGCCTATATCATGCATATCAATAAAACGGCTAACGTGAATATGCTCATCATCAAGGCTAGAAGCCGCACGCAGCTCTTTGAGGGTATCGGGGCCAAGCGTGCTAAACATCAGCAAGCCATCGGTGCGCAGCACTCTATGCATATCACTAAATACCGCATCTAAGTCATTACACCATTGAATCGCAAGGTTAGACCACACCATATCCAAACAGCCATCCGCTAAAGGCAGATGCTCAATATCTGCACATAGCGCAGATTGCTTGCCCAAGCCTAAACTTTGTTTGAGTCGCTGGCTGAGCGTGCGCGTGGACTGCGTTTTGTGTAACATGCCCATCGCCAAATCCAGCGAGATGACTTGTGCTTTTGGGTATTTTTGCATTAAGGCCACACTAGCCTTGCCTGTGCCACAACCCGCATCCAGTATGCGTGAAGCTTGCAGATTAACTAGCTCTAAACGGCTGAGCATTTCCTCGCGCACTAATTTTTGCATCACGGCGGCGGCATCGTAAGTATTGGCGGCGCGATCAAACGAAGCACGCACACGGGCTTTATCTAGATGATAAACATCTTGCTGATGAATGGTGTCGTTCATGCTAGTAAAAACTCAGTGATTTTGTCGGCGAAGATTTGGGGATGTGAAATAAATGGCTCATGCGCAGCGCTGGGCAGTGTGAATAATGTTGCATTCGGCAAGGTTTTTGCCGTCCACTCAGCGGCACTTAATGAGGCTAATTTATCGTGAGCGCCATGTATCAACAAGGTGGGCGTTGCTAAGCGGTGCAAGTCTGCGCGTAAATCCGCCGTCCGTAAAATATCCAATGCACCAAGCAAGGCTTGCTGATTGGGTGCGGGGCGCAAGCTAAGTGCTTCACGCAGCATTTTTGAGGTCGCGCGTGCATTGCCGCTTCCCATTGCAATTAAAGCTAATAGTTTATGCATGGTGCCTTGATAATCTTGCATTGCGCCAGCAAAAAAACTTTCAAACACATCGCTAGGCATGCCTTGTTGCCAATCTTCACGCGCCACGAAACATGGCGTACTGGCGACTAAAATAAGCTTTTTGACTGGGGTGATTAAGGCGATTTTACTGGCAATTAAACCACCTAAAGACCAGCCTAAAATATAGGCATTGTTCGGGATATCCTGCGCAATTTTTTCAGCCACCGCGGACAAACGATAATCAGCCATGCTCTGGCTATAGCCCATGCCCGGCAAATCCAGCAGATGTAGTTCAAATTGCTGACTAAGTAAATCACGCGCTTGCATCCACATATCGCTGTGCATGCCCCAGCCATGAATCATTACCAAAGGCTGACCTTGCCCAATTTTTTCAATATGCAGGCTCACGCTAACATCGCCTGTTCTGCTTGATGTAGATGGCTAATTAATAATTTCACATCATCCAAGCTGTGTGCGGCGGATAAAGAAATACGTAAGCGCGCAGTGTTTTTTGGTACGGTAGGCGGACGAATGGCAGGCACTAGTATGCCTTGTGTTAGCAGATACTCACTCAGCGCCAAAGCCGCTTCATTACTGCCAAGTATAATAGGTTGTATGGCTGTGTCTGAAGGCATTAACTGCCATTTTTTAAGACTTAAATGCTGTTTAAAGTAAGTAATTAAATCGTGCAAATGCTGATGACGCTTTACATCTGTTTGCATCACATCAACAGCGGCGACCAGCGCGGCAGCCAGCGCGGGCGGACTAGCCGTGGTGTAAATATAGGTTTTGGCAGACTGCATTAAGTATTCAATGATGGTGGGATGGCCTGCAACAAAAGCGCCCGCAACGCCCGCCGCTTTACCTAAAGTCGCCATATAAATAATACGCGGTGAGGCCACATTAAAATGATTTAAAATGCCACGGCCTTGCTTACCCAACACCCCAAAACCATGGGCATCATCGAGCAATAAATAAGCATCATATTGCTCACAAAGCGCCAGCAACTCAGGCACTGGTGCGATATCGCCATCCATACTAAACACCGCATCAACGATCACTAATTTTCTTGGCGCAGTACTCGCCGCTAACATTTTGGCTAACTGTGCTAAATCCTGATGGGGATAGCGATGGCATTGTGCGCGAGCCAATACCGCAGCATCGTTCAAAGAAGCATGGTTAAGCTTATCGGCAAAAATTGCATCATGGCGTCCAAGCAAAGCCGCCACCACACCCATATTGGCCATATAGCCAGTGCTAAACAACAAAGCGGCTGGCAAGCCGACAAAATCGGCGAGCGCTTGCTCTGCGTTATGGTGAAATTGATGATGTCCTGTAATTAAATGCGAAGCGCCGCCGCCCACACCTGCGGCTTTAGCGCCTTGTTGTAGCGCATCAATTAAATTGGGATGGTTAGCTAGGCCCAGATAATCATTGCTGGCAAACGAAAGCAACTGCTGGCCATCGGCTAGCAAATGGGCAGTTTGCGGGCTTTGTAACAAGCGCCGCTTGCGTTGCAAACCTGCTTGGGCGCGCGCCGCGAGTTCTACTTTAAGCTGAGCTATCATAATCAACATCGCGTGAGGCTTGCACCTCACGCCAAATGATTAAATCGGATGCAGACCCAATTTAGCAAACAGTTGCTTATCGGTTTCCGCTTCTGGGTTGCCTGTGGTGAGCAGCTTTTCACCGTAGAAAATTGAATTAGCGCCAGCAATAAAGCACAGGGCTTGAATCCCCTCGTGCATGCTTTGGCGGCCTGCTGAAAGGCGCACAAAGCTTTTTGGCATGGTGATACGCGCCGCCGCAATCGTGCGAATAAATTCAAATTGATCGAGTTCTTCAACGCCATGTAGCGGCGTGCCTTCCACTTGCGTGAGCAGATTAATCGGCACGCTTTCTGGCGGACGTTCCATATTGGCAAGCTGAGCAATCAGGCCAGCACGCTGATTGCGGTTTTCACCCATGCCGATAATACCGCCACAGCACACATTAATATCCGCTTCACGCACGCTATCAAGCGTATCTAAACGGTCTTGATAAGTGCGCGTGGTAATCACATCGCCATAAAATTCTGGTGCCGTATCTAAATTGTGGTTGTAGTAATCAAGGCCAGCGTCTTTCAACTGCGCCGCTTGGCCTTCTTTTAACATGCCCAAGGTGGCGCAAGTTTGTAAGCCCATGGCTTTCACTTCTGAAATCATTTTTAGCACAGGCTCTAAATCTTTTTGCTTAGGACTGCGCCATGCCGCGCCCATACAGAAGCGGCTTGCGCCACTTTCTTTAGCTGCTCGCGCTGCCGCTAATACTTCATCTATCGGCATCAGCGGTTCATTTTCTACATCGGTATGATAACGAGCGGCTTGTGGACAATAGCCGCAATCCTCAGAACATCCGCCTGTTTTAATCGATAACAAAGTGCTCACTTGCACTGCATTAGGGTCAAAATTTTCACGGTGAACCGTTTGGGCACGGTGGATTAAATCGGCAAATGGCAATTCAAACAGCGCTACAATTTGTTGCACACTCCAGCGCTTTTCTGTTTCTACAGGCGCGATATTGCGCTTGATAGCCGAGGTGTCCACCACATTCATATTCAACTCACTCATGCTTCAATCTCCAGTTTCATATCTTGCCAATTTTCTTTTGAAGCGCGCAATATATCGCGAACGCCTAAAGGCACCACCAATAACACACTGATGCCCCACACCAAGAACAACACGTTTAAAACGCCAATTTTTTCACCTAACATAAAGCCAAAGTAGGCCATCACCACCAGCAAAGCAAATGTGGAATAGAATCGATAACCAGATTGTTTAATGTACTCACAGACTTTGGGATTAGGATGATGCGCTGCCGCCGCATACATAAAAATAGATGCCGCCACCCAGATAAATAGTGGAATAACTAAAGGTAAAAACAGCACAGCTAGGCAAGAAAAAAAGGTGAAGCCTTGCGATGCCCGCATTTGCTGTTTTGCGGTGATAATGTGATGCGTTTCTGAGATGGATTGCGTCATGATGTGTTTAGACCCTCCTAACAATAGCGCAGATTATACATTGTTAAGTAGAAAGCCAATAATTGAATGACAAATGGTTAAAATTTAAGCATTCGTTAAAATCGCAGTTATTTCAAGCGCCTTGTTTACTCTGCGCTTGCAGCAATGGCGGGGAGTTTGGCCTGTGTGCAGATTGCCTGAACGAGCTACCTTACCAAGACAATTCAGTCTGCCCACAGTGTGGCTTATTAAGTTTTGAGCATCAGCTTTGCGGCGCATGTATTGCCTCCCCTCCTGATTTTGACTTAACTAAGGCTTTGTTTCGTTACGAGTACCCTATCAGCCAGATGTTGCAACAATACAAATATCATCAGCAATTGCACCTATCAGCCAGCTTTGCGGAATTAATGTTGCAAAGACATGCGCTACAAAATATAGATTTGATTATCCCCATGCCGCTACACCCAAGCAGATTGCAAATGCGCGGCTTTAATCAAGCGCTTGAAATCGCTCGCATCATCGCTAAACGCTTAAATATTGAAGTGAACAGCCTAGCCACCCAGCGGATTAAGCTTGCGCCACCGCAAGCCAGCTTGCCTTTAAAAGCGCGAGTACAAAATATGAAAGGCGCGTTTATATGTCATGAAAATTTAAGCGGTTTACGCATTGCTTTGATGGATGATGTGATGACCACAGGGGCTAGTCTTAATGCACTGGCAAAAGCAGTGAAAGCAAAAGGTGCGGCTCATGTAGAATGCTGGCTTATCGCACGAACACTGGCAAAGTAAATGTTTAATATCGTCTTGTTTGAACCAGAAATTCCGCCGAATACAGGCAATATCATTCGCTTGTGCGCCAATACTGGCGCGCAATTACATCTAGTCCAGCCCTTAGGCTTTTCATTAGAAGACAAGCAACTCAAGCGCGCTGGCTTGGATTATCACGAATATGCCAACTTAAAGATTCACCCAGATTGGCCGTCTTGCAAAGCCGCCTTGGCAGGTAAGCGTATGTTTGCCATCACCACCAAAGGCAGCCGTTCACACGGTGACATCCAGTTTCAAAAAGACGATGTATTTGTGTTTGGCCCAGAAACGCGGGGGCTACCAGAAGAGATACGCAATGAGTTTAGTGCAGAGCATCGCGTAAGATTGCCTATGCTAGCGCAAAGTCGCAGCTTAAATTTATCTAATTCAGCGGCGGTATTACTTTATGAAGCTTGGAGACAGATTGGCTTTGAAGGCGGCGTTTGAGTTAGAACGATTCGTGCTTTTGCTCGCGACTGAGCAAATCCACCACTGCATCGCGCGGTGATTTTCCGTGAGACAGCACTTGATCCACTTCATAGGTAATCGGCATATCCACGCCTAAATCTTGTGCGCGTTTAACCACTTCCCGTGCGGTGTAAACACCTTCGGCTACATGACCTAAAGTTGCTAGAATTTCAGCTAAAGGCTTACCACTGGCAAGCTGCAAACCTACTTCACGGTTACGCGAATATTGGCCCGTACAAGTCAAAATCAAATCACCCGCACCCGCCAAGCCCATAAAAGTATCTTTTTGTGCGCCCATCGCCATCCCAAAACGTGTCATTTCAGCCAAGCCACGAGTAATCAGCGCGGCACGGGCATTGTTGCCAAACTGCATACCGTCAGAAATACCTGCCGCAATCGCCATCACATTCTTGAGCGCGCCGCCCACTGCAACACCTGCAACATCGGTGCTGGTGTACACCCGCAAAGAGCCGCCATGTAGCGCTAATCCCGCTTGTTTTGCAAAGTCGGCATCGTTCATCGCCAAAGAAACAGCGGTTGGTAAACCGCGCACTAATTCAGCCGCAAAGCTAGGGCCAGACAGCGCGCCCCAAGCCTGATTAGAGCCTAACTCTTCTAGCGCAATCTCATGTGCTAATTTTGCTGTCACAGGCTCCAAACCTTTATTCGCCCAAATAACTGGGGTGGTCAGGCCTAAAGCTTTAATGGATTGTAAGGTGTCACGAAAGCCGCAAGTTGGCACCACAGAAACGATTAAATCAACGCCATCTAGCGCCACAGCCAAATCAGACTCTAGATTGAGATTGTCATTGAACTTGAAATCACCAAGATACATAGGATTGGCACGCACTTTACGCATGCCATCAACATGCGCCGCTTTACGCGCCCACAGACAGACTTGATGCTGACCACTAATGTGCATGGCTAGTGCGGTTCCCCAAGCACCAGCTCCTAATACGGCTATTTTCATTGCATACCTTTTACAAACCCCAAACCGCTGAACTTGGCACAAAACCAGCCAAGCCATCGCGGGGCTTTACTTTGACCCAACCGCTTTTAGCTGGCTCAATAAAATCCAGCACCACATCTTTTTCTATTCTGGCGATAACCGCGCCAGTGCCTTCTGGCGTTTGTTTGACTTCCGCTGGGGCAATCATCAACAAACTACGCTTAGTGCTAAGCTGTTTGGCATCTATCCAACTCAATCCGCCTTGCTGATCGCGCACTTTGACCCACTCGGAGAGGTTAACGATGACTTCCACTGGATAGCCCTGACCAAGCAGATAAAGCTTTTTGCCTTGCACCGAAGGCGAGTCATAAACAATCGCTTTCGGCACACTCACTGCCCTAAATTCAGCCATTGCCAAACTAGGCAATAGCATGAATAAGAGCGCGATGAATACAGACTTAGTGGGTTGTTTGTGCTGCGGCATCTTGCGCTTGCTGTTGTTTTTGTTGCGCGTACAAGGCTTCAAAATTAATCGGGCTAAGCACAACAGGTGGGAATCCAGCACGTACTGAAGCATCTGAAATCACTTCACGAACATACGGGAATAAAATATTTGGGCAGGTCACACTGAAAATAATTTCTAGATTTTCTTCTGGCACATTACGCACTTGGAAAATACCGGCTTGTGCCGCTTCGATTAAAAATGCGACTTTTTCGCCAACTTTTGAAGTAACAGTGATGGTCAGCACCACCTCATAAATACCTTCATCAATCTTGCTACCAGTATTGCTAATTTCGATAGCAATCTGTGGCGCTTCACGCTCGGTAAAAATTTGCGGTGCATTAGGCAACTCTAATGACAAATCTTTTACATATAGTTTTTCAATACCAAAACCAGGCGCTTGATTTTGTTCTAGCGCTTTATTTTCTGTCGTTTGCTCTGCAGCTGCTTTTTTAGTTGCCATGATTTTCCCTAAGAATTTCAAAAAATTGCGTTCATTTCCATCAAACGCATTGATGTTGATGACGAAATAAAGGTGATATTTTAACCGATGCTTATACTAATTGCTTGTGTTGCTTGCTTTTTTACTGACTTAATAGCGAATCTAAGCCACCAGCCAAGTCCAAAGCACGCAAATCGTCAAAGCCGCCAATGTGGCGATCTCCAATATAAATCTGTGGAACGGTGCGGCGTCCTGTTTTTTCCATCATGGCAATTTTTAATTCAGGTGCGGTATCAATTTGAATTTTTTCAATATCGCTCACCCCTTTGCTGTTGAGCAAACGCTCCGCATTTGTGCAAAATGGGCAATAAGCACTGGTGTACATCAAAACTTTAGCCATCAAGCTTCCTTTTTTAAGATGGCGCTTTTAAGCGCTATGTTTTACTCAATATATTTACTGAGACAATTCACTAAGATGCTGAATTGTACCTAAAGACTAGGCATAAAAAAGAATTCTACATAGAAAATCTAGGCAAATAATGCAGATTTATTAAGCAAAAATCACTAAAATAGCGACTTACACCAATATTGTTTAAGAAAATCACATCGCATGAAGATTACGCCCGTCATATTGTTGATTTTAGATGGCTTTGGATATCGCGAAGACATCACCGATAACGCCATTGCCCAAGCCAAAAAACCCAACTGGGATAAGCTCTGGCAACAATACCCACATACCCTAATCAACGCCTCAGAAAGCTTTGTAGGCTTGCCAGCCGGCCAAATGGGTAATTCAGAGGTCGGTCATTTAAATATCGGCGCGGGGCGCATCGTATTTCAAGAGTTTGAACGTATTAATCATGCCATTGCCACGGGTGAATTTAACCAAAATCCAGTATTGCTGGAAGCCGTGAATGTAGCAAAAAAAGCCGATAAAGCATTACATATTTTTGGTTTGCTTTCTGATGGCGGCGTACACAGTCACCAAGAGCATATATACGCCATGATTAATATGGCGGCAAAGCAAGGCCTGAACAAAATATATGTGCATGCATTTTTAGATGGTCGCGACACTCCACCCATCAGTGCTAAAGCGTATCTAGCGGCGCTAGAAGCAAAAATCCAAGAAATTGGCGCAGGCAAAATTGCTTCTATTTGTGGTCGTTACTACGCCATGGATAGGGACAAACGCTGGGAGCGCGTTGCCCCCGCTTATCAACTGCTCACCGAAGGCAAAGGCGAGTTTAGCGCCAGCTCTGCTTTAGCGGGCTTGGAGGCGGCTTACGCTCGTGGCGAGAATGATGAATTTGTTAAAGCAACGGCTATTGTCAAAGCAGGGGAACAGCCTGTTTTTGTTGATGATGGCGATGTGATTGTGTTTATGAATTTCCGCTCAGACCGTGCGCGTCAGATGACGACTTGCTTTTTGGATGCCAATTTTGAGGGCTTTAAGCGTCATCAACTACCAAAACTTGGTGGCTATTACACACTCACCATGTACGATAAAAATGAAGTACATGCGCAAGCGGTGTTTCCACCCAGCGACATTCATAATACCTTTGGCGAATACCTTGCCGATCAAGGCCTAAAACAACTGCGTATTGCCGAAACCGAAAAATACCCGCACGTCACTTTCTTTTTTAACGGTGGCGAGGAAAAAGTATTCCCTGGAGAAAGTCGCATTCTGGTTCCTTCACCTAAAGTCGCCACTTACGATCTACAGCCTGAGATGAGCGCCTATGAGCTGACGGATCAGTTAGAAGCTGCGATTTTGAGCCAAGAATATGCTGCCATTATTTGCAACTACGCCAACTGCGACATGGTTGGGCATACAGGTATTATATCGGCCGCCATTAAAGCGGTAGAAACCCTAGATAGCTGTATCGGACGACTGGTCACTGCCGCACAAAGTGTGGGGGCAGAAATCTTGATTACCGCTGATCATGGCAATGTCGAAATGATGCAAGATGTAGAAAATAATCAACCGCACACGCAACACACCACTAATCTTGTGCCTTTACTCTATATTGGTCGCCAAGCTGAAATGGCTAGCACTGGCGCGCTTTCAGATATTGCACCAAGTCTGCTTAAGATCATGGGCTTGCCACAGCCAGCCGAAATGACGGGTCATGCCTTGCTGAGCTTTAAGGACCTATGATCAAGTTTGGTTTATCTTATGGGCTGGCGACCTTGTTGCTAACGCTGACGCTACATTCGCCGTTGGCACTGGCCGCCAATAAGACTGAAAAACCTAAAGAAAAGCTGAATAATATTCATCAGCGTATTGAGTCATTAACTAAAGAATTAGGCAAAACCAAAGAGGCGCATGCCGACGCGGCTGACGCGCTCAAAGACAGCGAAAAAGCCATTAGCGAAACCAACCGTAAATTGTTTGAGCTACAGCAAGCACAAAAGAAACACAGCGAATCACTCCAAGTTTTGCAATCTCAAAAGTCTGGCCTTGAAAACACTATTGAGGGGCAAAAAAATCAATTAAGTAAGCAGATATATCAACAGTATTTACATGGCCAGGCCAGCTATCTGCAAGTGATTTTAGAGGCACAAGACCCAAGCGCACTGGCTCGCCAACTGCAATATTTTTCTTATATCTCTCGTGCTCGCAAAGCGCTGATTGCCGACATGCAATCTAATTTAGGCCGAGTCACCAAACTGAATGAGGAAACCGCCAACGCGCTAAAACAAGTACTCAGCCTGCAAGCCAAGCAACAAGCGGAGCGCAAAAATCTTGAAATGCAAAAACAAGCGCACAGCAAGGTGGTAGAGAAGCTATCGTCGCAAATCAATGCGCAACGCAATGAAATTGAAAAACTAAAGCGCGACGAAAAAAGCTTGGCGCAATTAATGGAGCGTTTAGCGAGAGCGCCTCAAGCCAAACCGCAACAAGCGACACCTTCTGGCAAATCTGAACCAGACAATCAAAATCGTCCGCAACAAGCGCTGGCGACTAATGAGTCATTACCTAGCAATGCGTTTGATGGCGTCAGTTTCGAGTCTTTAAAAGGCAAACTCAATTTACCTGTACGCGGCGAAGTGACCAATAAATTTGGTAATAGCCGTCAGGATACTGGCCTGACTTGGAAAGGTTTGTTTATCAAGTCTAATGAGGGTAATGAGGTGAAATCAGTCGCCAATGGTCGCGTGGTATTTGCTGATTGGATGCGTGGTTTTGGTAACCTGATTATTGTCGATCATGGCGGCGGATATATGAGTTTGTATGGCAACAATCAAGCTTTGCTGCGCAAATTGGGCGATACGGTCAAAGGTGGCGATATAATTGCCAGCGTAGGCAATAGCGGTGGCAATGACACTTCTGGCTTATATTACGAGTTGCGTAGCCACAGCAAACCGTTTGACCCCATGAGCTGGAGCGTACTCCGCTAGTTTTCATTAATCACTGTTAATTAAAACTAGCCTAGCTTGTTATTACACCTTCAAGCTTTTAATCAAATACTCAAGCCAGTGTTTTACAAATATCGCGTATCAAACTTGGGCCACGATAAATCAAGCCGCTATAAACCTGTACCAAGCTAGCGCCCGCCTTGATTTTTTCTGCGGCATCCGCCCCACTCAAAATGCCGCCCACGCCGATAATAGGCAATGCCCCCGCCAACTGCTTGGAGAGTTGTGAAATAACTAAGGTGGATTTTTCACGCACTGGCGCGCCAGATAGTCCGCCCGTTTCTTCGGCATGAGCTAAGCCCGCTACCTTATCTCTGGCCAAGGTGGTATTGGTCGCAATCACCCCATCAAACTGATGCAGTTTGAGCAAATCAGCAATTTCTATAATTTGCGCTGCTGTTAAATCTGGGGCAATTTTTAAGGCAATCGGCACATAACGCCCATGTTGATCTGCCAATATTTTTTGCTCTGCCTTTAAGCTTGCCAGCAAGGCATCCAGCGCGTCTTTTTCTTGCAACTGCCGCAAGTTTTTAGTGTTGGGCGAGGAAATATTCACCGTGATATAACTGGCATAAGCATAGACTTTACGCATACAAATCAGATAATCATCAACCGCCCGCTCATTAGGGGTGTCGAAGTTTTTACCAATATTAATGCCCAGTATGCCGCGATATTTAGCGGCTTGAACGTTTTGAATTAAGTGATCAACACCCAAATTATTAAAGCCAAAGCGATTGATAATGCCTTCAGCTTGTTTCACTCTGAATAATCTTGGCTTAGGATTGCCGGGTTGGGCGCGCGGCGTAATCGTGCCAATTTCCAAAAACCCAAAACCCAAGGCCGCCATGCCATCTATCACCATGCCATTTTTATCCAAGCCAGCGGCAAGGCCAACAGGGTTAGGAAAAGTCAGCCCCATCACGGTTTTGGCCTGACATGGCTGTGGCTTGGGAAGCAAAGCCAGCAAGCCTGTTTTTTCGGCAAGCTTGAGGCTTTTTAAGGTGAGGTCATGTGCGTTTTCAGCATCGAGCTGAAATAAAAACGGCTTGGCGAGTGCGTATAGGTTCATCCCTACATTTTACTCGAAAAGCCGTACTTTAACTTACACGCCAAAAACAGCGTGTTTTAGCAATCAAACACAATAATCTGCTCAGATAGTCGAATCATCCGTTCTACGGGGGTCACCCACACGATGCCATCCCCCACTTGCCCAGTATGACCGCACTCCACAATAATCTGCAAAACCCCTTCAACTAGGTCGTCAGGTACAACCATTTCAATGCGGACTTTAGGACTGTAATCTGCCAGCTCATCACGGATACCTTGCGAAGGCTTGGATAAAAAATGTCCACAACCTTCAACTTTAGTCACCGTCATGCCGGGGAATTCTTTGATGTTTTTGAACGCTGAGCGTATCTTTGCCAAGCGTTGCGGTTGTATTACGGCCTTAATTTCTTTTTTCATATAATCTCATCTCCAAGTCTGTTAGGACTTACGCTTCTAACCTAAGTTCTTCAAATTTACGATATAAAGTGGGCACTACCACCAGCGTTAGCAAGGTGGAGCTGATTAAGCCGCCTATCACCACAATCGCCAAGGGGCGCTGAATTTCTGAGCCCGGCCCCGTTGCAAACAAAAATGGCACCAAGGCAAGCATGGCCACGGTGGCCGTCATCATTACTGGCCTAAATCGTTGCTGACAGCCTTGAACAATGGCGTCTATTTGACTTAAACCATCGTCACGTAAATGGCGGATATAGGAAACCAAGACCACCCCATTCAGTACCGCAATCCCCCATAGCGCGATAAAGCCGACTGAGGCTGGCACAGACAGATATTCGCCTGTGATAAACAGCGCGAATATCCCGCCGATAGAAGCAAACGGCAACACCATAATAATCATGGTGGCGTAGCGCACCGAATTAAACAGCAAGAATAGTAAGAAGAAAATCGCACCGATAGTGATCGGAATAATCAGTTTTAAGTGATTCATGGCGCGCTCCATATTCTCAAACTGCCCGCCATATTCCAGATAGTAGCCGTCTGACAACTTGAGCTTTTTATCTAACACTTGTTTTAACTCAGCCACAAAGCCACCCAAATCTCGGTCTTTAACATTAATGCCAACCACGATACGGCGCTTGGCAAGCTCGCGGCTAATTTGAGCAGGACCATCTTTAATCTCGATCTTAGCCAAATCACGCAAAGCGACACGCGCACCATTAGGTGAGGTAATCATAATATTGCCTATGGCTTCGACATTATTACGGAAACCCTCTGGGTAACGCACCGCCGCACTAAATCGACGCTGACCCTCAAAAATCTCAGTGGCCACCTTGCCACCAACCGCGGTTTCAATCACGTCATGAATATCGCTGGCATTCACGCCTTGGCGGGCAATGGCTTGTCTATCAATCACAATATTTAAATATTGCTGACCTGAGACTTTTTCCACCTTAATTTCCGTTGCGCCTTTAATGGTTTGAGCCAGTTTGGAAATCTCCTCAGCCTTGCTTTTCAACAAAGGCATATCTTCGCCAAACAGCTTAACTGCAACATCGGCGCGCACGCCTGTTAACAGCTCATCAACACGATCTGAAATTGGTTGCGCCATAATCACTTGCACGCCGGGTAGATTTTTGGCTAATACATCACGCATTTTTTCTGCAATATCATCCTGCGTCCAGCCGTCAGGCCACTCGCTTCTCGGCTTCAAGGTGACAATAGGCGTAGACTCATTTTGTGCTTGCGGATCGGCAGGGCTTTCACCACGACCCACCCCAGAAACAGCGGATTTTACCCCCGGCACTTGCTGCATAATCAGCTTCATGGCTTGGCTTTCCATCTTAATGGATTCCTCAAGCGAAATATTGGGCACCCGATTAATCCCTGGCACTATCGAACCTTCTTTCATTTCAGGGATAAATGACATGCCTAAAAACGGCAGGATGATAAGAGAAAGCACAAACACTAAAATCGCTGCTGTCACAGTTTTTTTCTCATGATTCAGTGACCAATTCAGCAAACGCAAATAGGGCTTTTTAATGGCTTGTATCAGTCTAGTGTCCTCACCGCTACCGCCCTTGAGAATATAAGAGCAAAGCACTGGTGACAGCGTTAATGACAAAATCAGTGAGACAAAAAGCGCAATCGCAATGGTGAGCGCAAGCGGCGCAAACATTTTGCCTTCCATCCCTTCAAGCGTCATCAGCGGCAAGAAAACTAAAATAATAATGCCCACGCCGAACAGCACAGGCGTGCCGACTTCGGCGGCGGCTTCTAACACCACGCGTATCTTACTTTCGCCTGAGCGATGTCCTAATTGGTGAAAGGCATTTTCAACCACCACCACTGAGCCATCGACCATCAAACCAATCGCAATCGCCAGCCCGCCCAACGACATTAAATTAGCGGAGATGCCATAGTAGTTCATCGCCATAAAGGTGATTAAAGGCGTCAAAATAAGCGTTCCCACCACAATCAGGCTAGACCGTACATCGCCCAAGAATAAGAAAAGCACGATAATCACCAGAATAATGCCTTCAATCAACACCTTTACCACGGTGTGCAAAGCCGCATCCACCAGCTCACTGCGGTCGTAAAACGGAACGATTTGTAAGCCGCCCGACAACATCCCTTTGCTATTCACCTCGGCTACGCGCTGCTTAATTCTGCTGACCACTTCTTTAGCATTACCGCCACGCATCATCATGACTACACCGCCAACCGACTCGGTATCACCGTTTTTAATCAGTGCACCCACACGCACTTCGCTACCAAGCTTGACCTCAGCAACATCACGCATGTAAACAGGTACACCGTTTTGCTCTTTGAGTACGATGCCGCGAATATCATCCAAGCTTTGAATTAAACCAACGCCACGAATTAAATATTGCTCAGCGTAGTGCGGCAATACGCCACCGCCACTATTGCCATTATTTCTGGCCAGTGCAGTGTAAATATCTTGCAGCTTTAAACCGTAATAATTCATACGATCTGGATTAACCAAAGCTTGATACTGCTTAACGTAGCCGCCTTGAGAGTTGATTTCAGCCACGCCTGGAATACCACGCAGCAGTGGGCGAACCACCCAATCTTGAATGGCACGGCGCTCAGTCAACTCTTCTTCTGAAAGCGCGGCAGTGCCATCCGTTTTTTTATCCAAGGTGTATTGATAAACCTCACCTAAGCCAGTAGAAACAGGCCCAAGCACGGGCGTGACCCCCGTCGGCATTTTTTCCATCACCTCAGACAGGCGCTCCATCACCAACTGTCTGGCAAAGAACACATTGGTGTCGTCTGTGAATACCAAGGTAATCAGAGATAGGCCATTTTTATTGAGCGAACGCATTTCGGTCAGCCCCGGCAAGCCTGTCATTGAGATTTCAAGTGGCACTGTGATAAAGCGTTCCATCTCTTCTGGTGATCGCCCTGTGGATTGTGTTGCAATCAACACTTGCACATTGGTCACATCAGGAAAAGCATCCACTGAAAGTTTTTTTACCGCAAAAATCCCTGCCGTCATCAAAGCCAGGGCAATTACTACGACAACTAGGCGCTGCCTAAGCGCGCCGCGAATAATAGATTCAATCATGGCTTATTCCAATTCTTTACGTTTACGTTCGTTGTTCACGTGAAACGCGCCTTCACTCACCACGATCTCGCCCTCTTCAACGCCATTCACCACGGCCACCATATTTTGGTATTCAGCGCCTAAAGTGACTTCACGTAAACGATATTGGTTGGGAGCTACTTTAACAAACACATGATCTTTGTCGTTTTCGCGCACCACGCTTTGCACTGGGATAGCCAGCTTAGGCAAAGGCTTGGATTGCACCAACATAGACACCAGCATATCTGGCTTAAGATTTTTAGCCTGATTGCCAATCTCGCTACGCACTGTCACAGTGCGGGTTTGCGGATTGACCACATCACCAATATAAATCAGCTTGCCCTTAATGGATGATTGATGCAGTGCAGGCACTTCAATATTCACTTCTTGACCAAGTTCAATTGAATCCACTTGGCGCTCAGGCACTTCGGCAACCGCCAAAACGCGCGACAAATCAGCCACCACAAATAGCTCATCGGCTGGCTGAACCACCTGACCTAAGTTAATCTTGCGGCTAATTACTGTGCCAGAAATTCGAGCAGAAACAGTGCTAAAAGAGTGCATCTGCGCGGCTTTGGACAACTTAGCAATACTTTGTGCGGACATGCCTAACACTTGCAACTGATCAGCGGCGGCATTCAAATCTGCTTGGGCGGCACTTAACTCTGACTCGCGCCTTTGCACTTCGGCTTTACTGATTACATCGGCATCCAGCAACACCCGTGCACGCTCTACCGCCTTACTTTGCAAATCAATCTGCTGTAATGCTTTGATATACACCAGTTGATTTTGTGCCAGCTCGGTACTGTTAAGTATGGCAAGCGCTTGCCCTTGTTGAACTTGCTGACCAAGCACCGCCTGAATCTCTGTAATGCGCCCAGTCACTGGCGCACCAATACGGGCAATACGTTGCTCATCGACCTGAATACTGCCAGGGATATGCAAGACTTCGCGAATTTCGGCTTGCCCAACTTTTACTAACTGGACTTTTGCTTGTAAAGCGGTTGTGAGTTCAACCAAATTTGGGTCTGGTGCTTTTTTTGCAGCACTAGGCGCTTCATCAGAGGCTTTGCAGGCCACCAAGATTAATCCCAAACACAATATCGACAAACTTCGACAGTGCATCATCCATGTTTTATTACTGGTAAAGTATGTTGCCATCTCAAAATCCTTATTCATTATTTTTATCTTATTCATTGGTCTGCAACAGCTCCGTGCCTAACAAACGCTCGACTTCAAGCATGGTGCTGACATAATCAAACTTAGCTGAGAGGTAATCTTTTTTAACAGCGCGATAGGTACGCTGCGCGTCTAAGTATTCCAAAATGCCGCGCTCACCAAAACGGTAGGCTGATTCCGCCACTTTTAATACCGACTCGGCCTGCTTTAAAAGGCCATGTTCAAAAGCGCCGACTTGATTCTGCGCAATTAAATAACGTTGATAAGCTGACTCTAAATCTCGATTTAAGGCCAGTTCTCTATCGCTTAGCACCGCTTGTACTTGACGAACATTGGCAGACGCCTCAGCGATTTGACCTTGACGCTGACTCCACAAAGGCAAAGGCACAGCGACCCCTAAACGAAAACTAGTCAAATCAGGGTCTTGTTCCACGCCTAGTTTGAGGGTTAAGCCTGGATTACGTAGATTTTCTTCTAATCTCAACTTAGCATCTGCGGTTTCAGAGGCGGCGCGCACTTGCTTTAAATGAGGACTTTGCGCTAATTGACTGCGCAATGATTGAATTGCTGGCAAATTTTGACCGAGGGGCAACTCGCCCAACAATACATAATCCGCAGGCATCGCACTGCCAAGCAAGCCTTGCAGATAGGCTTTGGCTTCAACGATACGAGTCAGTGCAGACTGATAATCCCGTTCAGCGGCAAGCGCTTCGGTATCTGCCTTAATCAGCTCATAGCGTGGCGACTCGCCAATATCTACCCGCAATTTCACCCGCTCACGAATTTGCTGAAGCAAATGCAAATCATCTTCAACCAAACGTAAGGCTTCTTGCCTTTGTAGCACATCATAGAAAGACTGCTTAACGCGCAAACGTAGCTCAACCTGATTAATTTCGGTATTAACGCTGGCTAAATGCACATTGGATTCAGCAATTTCACGGCGTGCGGAACGCACATCAGAAAACTCCAAAGGTTGAGAGAGGGCAACACCCCAGTTGTTGCGCGTGTCATTAGTGCCAGTACGGTAACGGCTAGGGCCAGCGCCCATCTCAATTTCTGGGTTGATAAAAGATTTAGCAGTGGTGACATTAGCAATCGCGGCATCTTCTTGTGCTCTAGTCACTCGCACACTAGGATGCTCTTTAAATGCCATATCAATCACTTGTTGCAAGGTGTAGCTTGGTGCAGCAAAGGCTGAACTGGCTGACATGCAAAGCAATAACAGCCATGATGCTAACCATGTTGCTGATAAGTTGTGAGCCAATTGATTTATTTTAATACGCATCGGATTCTTTTCATTCCATAAACAAAAGCTTGCTTAAAGACGTTTACCCGCCAAAACTCAGCAGATAAAAATTAAATACACCACTATCTCATCGGCGTAACTAATGTTGATAAAGCAAAAGTTACGCCAGATAGTTAGCGCAGATAAATGATTAGAACGACGGCGGCCTTTTGGGCGTAGAGATCATCGGCGAAGAATAATACCGACTGTAAAAAACTGGGAAAATCAAGAATAAAACAGGTAACACCACAGCCACAGGGAAAATCATCCACTGGTCGCTGGCATCTAGTACATCATTCACATCAGCTTCTTCGGCTACAACATCATGCACGCTAGGCATCTCAATGCTGACGTGATAGCTTTGTAGGCTTTGCTTACTTAATAAGCAAAAACAGAACATCAAGCCGATGAATATGGTGACGATATTTTTAAGTGTCATAGCTTTAAATGTCATGGCTTAGATTCTAATCACAAACTCGCGGCTTGCATACCAATCAAATTGTTTAACATTAGATTAACTAACTTAGCTTAACTTTAATTGCCGCCTAAACCACGCGCCAAGTTGTACCTTGCGCACTATCTTCTAATACCACACCTTGCGCTAATAAATCTTGACGGATGCGATCCGCCTCAGCGAAGTTTTTAGTTTGTTTAGCCAGTGCGCGTGCGGCAATTTGCGCTTCAATCGCGCCAGCATCCAAATCAGATGCAGTACCTGCTTGCATAAAGACTTCTGGACTACGCTCCAGCAAACCTAAGATATTAGCCAAGCCTTTAAGTTGCATGGCAACTTCAATATCGCCCGATTTATTTAAGCTATTGGCTAAATCGAACAACACGGCAAGGGCTTCTGGTGTATTAAAGTCATCATCCATTGCCGCTTTAAAAGTTTGATAAGACTGGGCCGCTTGATTGATCTTAGCTGGCACATCAAACCCACGTAATGCAGTATAAAGGCGCGTCAATGCTTGTTTGGCGTCATCCAAATGCTTGTCTGAATAATTGAGCGGACTACGATAATGTGCGCGCAAAATAAAGAAACGCACGACTTCGGCATCGTATTTTTTCAGCACATCACGGATGGTAAAAAAATTGCCCAAGGATTTGGACATTTTTTCATCATCCACACGCACAAAGCCGTTATGCATCCAATAATTAACAAAAGTACAGCCATTAGCGGCTTCTGATTGGGCAATTTCATTTTCATGATGCGGAAATTGCAAATCTTGACCACCACCGTGGATATCAAAATGCTTGCCTAAGTGGCAAGCGCCCATCACCGAGCATTCAATATGCCAGCCTGGGCGGCCTTTACCCCAAGGAGAATCCCAGCTTGGCTCATTAGGCTTGGCTGATTTCCACAACACAAAATCCATAGGATCGCGCTTGAATGTATCGACTTCAACACGCTCACCAGCGCGCAAATCGTCCAAAGACTTGCCCGAAAGCTTGCCATAAGTCGCAAAACTGTTGACCGAGTAAAACACATCGCCATTGTCTGCATGGTAGGCATGGCCTTTGGCAATTAAGGCTGAAATCATTTCTATCATGCCAGCCACATGAGTGGTTGCCCTAGGTTCTATATCAGGGCGCAGCACCCCCAACAAGGCTGAGTCTTGGTCCATCGCGTCAATAAAACGCTGTGTAAGCACGCTAATATCTTCACCATTTTCATGGGCGCGCTTGATAATCTTATCGTCAATGTCGGTAATATTGCGCACATAAGTCACGTCTAGACCTGAAGCCCTTAACCAGCGGCTGACCATATCAAACACCACCATGACCCGCGCATGACCAAGATGACAGAAGTCATACACTGTCATGCCACAGACATACATACTGACTTTTCCAGCCACTATGGGGATAAAAGTTTGCTTTTCGCGAGCGAGGGTATTGTAGATTTTGAGCATGTGATTTTGACTAAAGCTAGGCCTTAACTAATGCGCCTTGAAGATATAACGCTTTAACTGACTAAATAAATATGGTTTATTGTGCTCTGCTAGTAGAGCTAAGACAGGGTTTTTGATAGAATCAAGCACCTTATCAAACTGCGAAAAAGTATATCACAATGGTTATATCGCGCACCTCATCTATTCGTTTACTGCTATTACTCATCTTGAGTGTGTCATGGACAGCCCATGCTGACGACCTAAAAGACATTGCCCAGCAGGCAAGTCAAGGCCAGCAATCTGCCGCAATGGAGCGCATTAACAACCATATCAATGCCAACCCGAATGACGTGCAGGCGCTGTTTATGCGCGGCGTGATGCTTGCTGAGCAAGGCAAAAAAGACGATGCGATTAAAGCGTTTGCTGATATTACCCAGCGCTTTCCTGCTTTGCCTGAGCCATACAACAACCTAGCGGTGCTTTATGCTGACCAAGGCCAGTTCGATAAAGCAAAACAAGCCTTAGAAAGTGCGATTAAAACGCATCCTAGCTATGCAACTGCGCATGAAAATCTAGGTGATATTTACGCCAAAATGGCTTCAGAGGCTTATGGTAAAGCTTTGCAACTAGACACCAGCAATGCCCGCGCCCAAAACAAGCTGCTTTTAATCAAAGATTTATTTAGCGCAACTGGCAAAACGAATTTAGCCGCCAGCGCAAAACCTGCGCATATCAACACCACGACCTTGCCAATCACCGCGGAATCAGTATCCGCCAGCACGCTGCCAGCAAGCAAAGTGGCTGAGCCTGCAAAAACCAATGGCAAGCCAGACAATAACGATAGCCCAGCCAATGACACGCAAAACGTGACCAATGCCATCAACAAATGGGCAAATGCTTGGTCAACCAAAAATATTGAAGCTTATTTGGATGCCTATGCTGACACATTCAAAACACCTGATGGTCAAAGCCGCAAAGAGTGGGAAGCCATGCGTCGTGAGCGCATCAATAAGCCAGGCAAAATTGAAGTGTCTGTCTCTAACGTCAATGTGCATATAGAAGATGGCAAGCGCGCCAAAGCAAGCTTCAAACAAAGCTACCACTCTGGCAGCCTGTCACAGAAAACTTCCAAGACTTTGGAATTGGTTTTATCTAATGGTAAATGGCTAATCGAACAAGAAAAAGCCAATCATTAATGACTAAGCCATTGTTCGCATCGTGAATTTTTTTCGTCGACACCCGCAGGTGAAATTTAAACTCTATACCGCCATTACCTTAGTAATGGTGGCGACTTTTCCTTGGAGCGCAACCGCTTTAAATCGCCCAGAAGCCAATCTGCTCCCCAAAGCCAGCGTGACCGCTTCTGGCAAAACTGAAGACTTAATCGTACAAAGTTTAATGGAGATTTCATCTGGTCAGATAGACGATGCGCTGAACACACTAGATCAAGTGATTGCGACAACGCCCAATTTCAAACTTGCGCACTTAGTCAAAGGCGATTTGCTTATGGCGCGTGGCCAGCAATTTCAAGCATTTGGCAGCCCAAATCCAAGTTCAGAAGATGTGGCTGGTTATCGTGATGAAGCGCGCAAAAGAATAGAGCGCTATTTAGACAAAACGACTGATCACCTTATTCCAGAGCCGATTTGGCAGCTTGACCGCTCACAACCTTATATTTTTGTGGTGGATGCCGACAAATCACGTTTATTTGTCTACCGTAACGAAAATGGCGTGCCGCAATACAACGCCGACTTTTACGTCACCATAGGCAAAAACGGTAGCGAGAAGCAATATGCTGGCGACAAGAGAACGCCGCTTGGGGTTTACTTCACCTCAGCCAAACTCACGCAAAAGCTTGCCGATATGTATGGCGATGCGGCTTATCCATTAAGCTATCCTAACGAATGGGATAGAAGCCAAGGTAAAACAGGCAGTGGCATTTGGTTGCACGGCACGCCTCACGACACTTATAGCCGCGCACCACAGTCGAGTGATGGTTGCGTTGTGCTGTCTAATCAAGACTTAAATACGCTGATGCCAATTTTGCAACAAGGCAATGTGCCTGTCATCGTCAGCAAAGAGATGGAATGGCTTAAGCCCAACCAAAGCCCTAAAGACAAACAAGCACTGTTAGATAGCGTAGAAACATGGCGTAAAGATTGGGAATCGCAAGATACCGAGACCTATTTAAGCCATTACGCCAGTCACTTTTCCAATGGCAGCTTAGACCTGAACCACTGGGCTGAAGAAAAACGCCGCATACAAGCAAGCAAGCCCAAAGTCGATATTCAATTATCGAACTTAAGTGTATTCCGCTACCCTAATAGCCCACTACCCATGGCTGTGGTCACGTTCGACCAATCCTTCCGTAGCAATTTACTTGATAGCCAAATGCGCAAACGCCAATATTGGATTTTTGAAAATCAGCAATGGAAAATCATTTACGAAGGCGCCGCCTAAAGTAGGCTTGCTTCAACACTTTTGACTTAAATTTTATAGGGAAATAACGTGGTTAAATTACATACAAACTTTGGTGAAATTACAATTGATTTAGACGCAGAAAAAGCACCGATTACCGTTGCTAATTTCTTGTCTTATGTTGAAAGTGACTTTTACAACGGCACTATTTTTCATCGCGTGATTGATGGCTTTATGATTCAAGGTGGTGGTTTTACGGCTGAAATGTCACAAAAAAACACCAACCCTACCATTAAAAATGAAGCGGATAACGGCCTAAAAAACAAGACTTACACCATTGCCATGGCTAGAACACCAGCCCCTGATTCAGCCAGCAGCCAATTCTTTATCAATATTGCTGACAATGATTTCCTAAATTTCTCAGCGCCGACTTCACAAGGCTGGGGCTACTGCGTATTTGGCAAAGTAGTCGAGGGCACAGAAGTGATAGATAAAATCGCTAAAGTCAAAACTGGTAGCCGTAATGGTCATCAAGACGTGCCAACAGAAAGCGTTATCATTGAACGCGCTGAAGTTTGCTAATCAAGCTTTAGCTTTATTAAAGCACTGATATGTCTAACATCGGAAATGTCACTAGCCACAGCTTGTTCATTTCCGATTTGCATTTGTGCGCTTCACGTCCAGCCATCACGCAGGGGCTGATTAGGTTTTTACAAAGCACTGCACGCCAAGCAGAACGGCTATATATTCTTGGTGACTTATTCGAGTATTGGGCGGGTGATGACGATATCAATCACCCAGACCATGCCGATATTATTCTAGCCTTTCAGGCGCTAAGCCAAGCTGGCACCAGGCTCTTTTTGCTTCATGGCAACCGTGATTTTCTACTTGGCGAACAATTTGCCCAAGCTGCTCATATCGAAATACTGCCAGACCCAAGCGAAATTCATCTCTACGGCAAACGCATTTTAATTAGCCATGGTGATGCACTTTGTACCGATGATACTCAGTACCAAACCTTTAGAACACAAGTGCGCGCACCTGCTTGGCAAGCTGAATTTTTATCGCATCCGCTCAGCGCTCGCAAAGCGCAAATCGCAGCCTTGCGCTTACAAAGTGAGCAGGAAAAATCGCATAAATCACTCGCCATTATGGATGTGAACCCTCAAGCAGTCGCAGCACTATTGCGCCAATATCAATATCCCCCCATTTTTATTCATGGTCACACCCATAGGCCTGACACCCACTACATAGAAGTGGATGGTCACCAATGTCAGCGTCTAGTGCTGGGCGATTGGTATGAGCAAGGGAGTTGTTTGCGCTTAGATGCAAGCGGCGTTTCTCAACAGGCAGTTGCGATTTAAAAAGTTAAGTCACTGGTTCAATGCAATAAAAAAGCCAAGCAATGCTTGGCTTTTTTATTGCTATCGCTAGGCTTAGCGACTTACTTCAGCAGGTCTTGCCTCAGCGGCTAGTTTATCCAACACGCCATTCACATATTTGTGACCATCGGTTCCGCCATATAGCTTAGCCAGTTCCACACCTTCGTTAATTGCCACGCGGTAAGGAATACTGACATCAAAAATCAGCTCATAAGCCGAAATCAACAAAATTGCATGTTCAATCGGGCTGAGCTCAGCGATTGGTCGATCTAAAAACTGGGTAATACGGGTATCCAAAACCTGAATTTGCTCGTAAACCCCTTCTAGCAGGCTTCTAAAATAAGCTTCATCAGCGCGCGCAAAATCGTCTTCGTCCGCCATTTCACGCACGATTAAACGTAGCTCTTTGGGACTCAATAAATATTGGTATAAACCTTTTAATGCAAGCTCGCGTGATTTGCGACGATTGCCGTTAGGCTTATTGGGCTTGCTGACACTTTGTTTTTGATTGTCGCTCATATTGCCCTAATTATATTGCTCTCAGTAAATTAACCATTTCAATTGCGACTTCAGCCGCTTCAGCACCTTTAACATCAATACGCGCAAGTGCTTGCTCGTCGTTTTCTGTTGTTAAAATTGCATTCGCCACTGGCACGCCATATTGCAATTGCACTTCAGAAACGCCGCGAGCTGATTCATTAGACACCACTTCAAAATGGTAAGTCTCGCCACGGATAATCGCGCCTAAAGCAATCAATGCATCAAATTTTTCGCTATTGGCCATTTCTTGCAAGACCACTGGCGTTTCTAATGCGCCGGGCACAGTTGCCAAGGTAATATCATCAGCAGCAACGCCTAAAGCCAATAGTTTGGCTTCACATGCCTTTAATAGGCCTGCGCCAACTTCGTGATTAAAACGGGAAAGCACGATGCCTACTTTAAGGCCTGTGCCATCAAGATTTTTTTCTATGGTGTTCAAGAACAGCTCCTTTAACTTTAACTACTTTTAAATAATGCGTAATGATACCACTAAGCGACACACTCGCTAAAAACCAAGGCATAGCAACAAAACAAATAAGCGGTATGATTGTCATCAAACTGTCACAATAAATTCATATAGTGTGTTCAACTGTGATAAAACATGATCTATATGAAAGACCTGAATAATGGCTGCGAATATTTTAATTGTTGAAGACGAACCTGCAATTCAAGAACTGCTTGCCCTTAACCTGACGCAAGCGGGTCACAACCCAATTCGTGCGCTCTCTGTAGAGCAAGCCCAGTTATTGATGCGCGATGCCTTACCTGATCTGATTATTTTAGATTGGATGTTACCTGGCATGAGTGGCATTGAGTTTGCGCGCAAACTTAAATCTGACGAGTTCACAAAAACTATCCCGATTATTATGCTGACCGCACGCGGTGAAGAGGCCGATAAAATTCGCGGCCTTGAAGTGGGGGCAGATGATTACGTGACTAAGCCATTTAGTCCACGTGAACTCAATGCCCGTATTAAGGCAGTGCTTCGCCGCCGTTCACCACAAATGACAGATGACCCGATTGAGTTAAATGGCTTACGTTTAGACCCAACCACGCACCGCGTAACAGGCAATCAAAAAACCATAGAACTCGGCCCAACTGAGTTTAAGTTGTTACATTATTTAATGTCCAACCCAGAGCGCGTTCACTCACGGAGTCAGGTATTAGACCGCGTATGGGGCGATCGCGTATTTGTGGAAGACCGTACTGTAGACGTTCATATCCGCCGCCTACGTTTAGCGCTTGAGCAAACAGGCCATGAAGATTTAATTCAAACTGTGCGTGGTGTTGGCTACCGTTTTTCAGCGCAATAGCTCATAATACGCAGGCCTTCTTTTGATGATTGAATAGCCTTGCAAAATAACCGTTGGAGCGTGTTTTGGCTGATTTTCGGCCTCACTTTTATCTGCCTGATTATTTGGGCGGCAAAAGGAGCAGTCTCTGCGCTTATCGTTTTCTCCATCGGCATCACCCTCTATCTTTTACATCACTTATTTTGGCTGGATAAACTGCTAGCTTGGTATCAAAAACCTGACCTCAATTCTATGCCCACTGGTAGCGGTATTTGGGAAGATGTATTCGCCAATATTTACCATGAGCAACGCCGTCACAATCGCAGCAAGATACAGCTTAGCTCGGCCTTAGATCGTTTTCGGCACGCCGCAAGTGCGCTACCTGATGGGGTGGTATTGTTAGACGATGACAATAAAATTGAATGGTGCAATCGGCCTGCTGAGCGCCATTTAGGCCTATCGCTCAAGCAAGATACCAATCATCCGATTGTTTATCTGGTGCGTAACACCGAGTTCACCCGATATTTAGACCATCATATTGATGTTGATCCCATCAAACTCAAGTCTTGGATTCAGTCGGACACGACTTTAGAAATCCAACTGGTGGCTTTTGGTAGCAACCAAAAACTGCTGATTAGCCGCGATATTAGCCAAGTAGAAAAACTTGAACATATGCGCAGAGATTTTATTGCGAATGTCTCGCATGAGCTAAGAACCCCGCTCACCGTGGTGGGCGGCTTTTTGGAAACATTGAGCGATATGGACGGCGCTGTTCCAGAGCATCTGAGTAATTACTTTGGCATGATGCAAGAACAAACCAGCCGTATGCGTTTGCTGATTGAAGACTTGCTCACGCTATCGCAATTAGAAAGTGGCGCTACATCGCCTGACGAGACTGTGCTTGATGTGCCTGCGCTACTCAACACCATTTTGAATGAGTCCAAAAGCCTGAGTAATGGCCGTCATACCATCACGCTGGAGGCCGATAAAACCTTGTACTTAAGCGCCTCCAATCAGGAGTTACATAGTGCTTTTGGTAATTTGGTGAGTAATGCCATACGCTATACGCCAGACGGCGGTAGCATTAATATGAACTGGCAGACCGTCAATCAAGAAGCCGTATTTAGCGTAACAGACACGGGTTTAGGCATAGAGCCACAACATATTAGCCGACTCACTGAGCGCTTTTATCGCGTTGATCGAAGCCGCAGTCGAGAAACAGGCGGCACAGGTTTGGGACTTTCTATCGTTAAACACATCCTTAATCGCCATCAAGGCCGCTTAGAAATCAGCAGCGAATTCGGCAAAGGCAGCACCTTTAAAGCGGTGTTTCCTAAGTCTAGAATCGTCAACAAATCAAGCTAGTCGATTTTGTCATGCTCACAGTTTTCGCTTGCTAGATAGTGCTCATAAAAAAACGCGGCATCTGTAAAGAAACCGCGTTTTTTATTACTAGCCAAAATGACTCAGCTAAAAGTATTTGGCCCAGATACTTATAACAGCACTTTTTCAATACCGCCGTTATTCGCTTTTTCAACATAGTCTTGCATCCAGTTTTCACCGAGCAAATGCTTGGCCATTTCCACCACGATGTAGTCAGACTTAATGCCTGTATCTTCACCATAGCGTGATAAACCTTGCAAACAACTTGGGCAAGAAGTCAAAATCTTGACCTCCTGCTCAGGCGCACCTGGTGTTAAACCAAGCTTAACCATGCTTTTTTCCAGCTCTTCTTGCTTACGCATCTTAACTTGGGTGGCAATGTCTGGTCGGCCCACGGCAAAAGTGCCAGACTCGCCACAACAACGCTCATTCAAAGTAACATCTTGCCCCATAAGCGCGTTAGTAACTTTAAGCGGTGCGTAGGTCTTCATTGGGCTGTGGCAAGGGTCATGGTACATATAACGCGTACCTGTTACCCCTTCTAGCTTCATGCCTTTTTCCATTAAATACTCGTGGATATCCAGTAAACGACAACCTGGGAAAATCTTCTCGAATTCGTATTTTTGCAATTGATCCATACAAGTACCGCAAGACACAATCACCGTCTTGATATCAAGATAGTTCAAGGTGTTAGCGATTCTATGGAATTGCACGCGATTTTCAGCGGTGATTTGCTGACCTTTATCGTGATTGCCGCTCGCCGTTTGTGGGTAGCCGCAGCACAAATAGCCGGGTGGCAATACCGTGGTGGCGCCAACTTCATACAGCATGGCTTGTGTTGCTAAACCAACGGTTGAGAATAAGCGTTCTGAACCACAACCTGGGAAGTAGAAGACAGCATCGCCCTCTTCACCCATTTTTTTAGGATCGCGAATCACTGGCACCATTTTGTCATCTTCAATGCCTAACAACGCTCTAGAAGTCTTGGTTGGCATGGCTTTTGGCATAGGACGATTTAAAAAGTGCACCACTTGCGCTTTAATATCAGGCTTGCCTAGCGTTGAAGGTGGACGTTTTTTAAAGCTGGCTAATAAGCCCAGTTTATTCAATACCGCATGACCAAGTCGCTGTGCTTTATAGCCAAAGCCAATCATAAAACCACGCATCAATTTAATGGTTGCAGGGTCTTTAATATTCAGGAAAGTCATCGCCAGCGAAGTGCCCGGATTGAAATGCTTCTTCCCCTGCTCACGCAAGAAATTACGCATGGCAATCGAAACATCACCAAAATCGATATCGACTGGACATGGGTTATAACACTTATGACAGACCGTACAATGGTCAGCGACATCATTAAACTCATCAAAGTGCTTGAGTGAAATGCCGCGGCGGGTTTGCTCTTCGTAAAGAAAAGCTTCTATCAATAATGAGGTACCAAGAATTTTGTTGCGTGGGCTATACAGCAAGTTGGCGCGTGGTACGTGGGTAGTACACACAGGCTTACATTTACCGCAGCGCAAACAATCGCTAATCGAATCTGCAATATCGCCAATCGCAGATTGTTCCATGATGATGGACTCTTGTTCCAGCAAGCCAAAGCTAGGGGTATAAGCATGCTCCAGACCTGAGCCTGCCATTAACTTACCTTTGTTAAAGCGGCCTTCAGGGTCAACTTTTTGCTTATATGCGGCAAAGGTAGAAATGGTTTTCTCATCCAAGAATGCCATTTTGGTAATACCAATACCATGCTCGCCAGAAATCACCCCATCTAAATCACCCGCCAATTTCATAATGCGCGCCACCGCAGTATGCGCGGCATGCATCATTTCGTAATCGTCAGAGTTGACGGGGATATTGGTGTGCACATTGCCGTCACCCGCATGCATATGCAAGGCAACAAACACGCGGCCTTTGAGCACTTGCTTGTGGATTTCATCGCAACGCTCAAGGATGGTTTGATATTCGCGCCCTGCAAAAATCAATTGCAATGGCTTTTTAATCTCACGCTTCCAAGAGATTCTTATCTGATGCTCTTGCACAGCGCGGAATACATTATCAACCGCAAGATTTGCATACTCTTGACCCAGACTGCTTACTGGCAAGTCCAAGCTATCTAGCACTTTCAGCCAATGCGCTTTAACGTCTTGTATCAACTTGAGAGATTGAGCCCGTTTTGCCAGCAACATCTCTTGATCCACTTGAGTATCGTCGTCTTCATACAAAGGCAAATCACTTTGCAAGAACGCATCCAGCGCATCCACCAACTTCAATTTATTATTGATAGATAGCTCAATATTAATGCGCTCAATACCATCTGAATAATCACCCAAACGTGGCAGTGGAATCACCACGTCTTCGTTAATCTTAAAGGCGTTGGTATGTTTGGCAATGGCCGCAGTCCGTGCGCGATCTAACCAGAATTTTTTACGCGCTTCTGCTGAAACAGCAATAAAGCCTTCACCACCGCGGGCATTGGCAAGACGCACAATATGCGAGGCTGCTTCACCGACTGCGTTTTCGTCATCACTGGCGATATCTGCAATCAACACCATTTTGGGTCGTTCGCTACGGTTAGCTTTAGTGGCGTAACCAACCGCTTTAATATAGCGCTCATCCATATGCTCTAAGCCAGCAAGCAAGGTGGACTCGGTCGCGTCTAAATGATCTTTAATCTCAACAATCGCAGGCACCGCCAGCGCAACGTGACCAAAGAACTCCAAACAAACCGTGCGTACATGTTTAGGCATGCGATGCAAAATAAAAGTGGCTGAGGTGATTAAGCCATCACAACCTTCTTTTTGAATGCCGGGCAAGCCAGATAAGAATTTATCGGTCACATCTTTACCCAAGCCAACTTTACGGAAGCTAGGGCCTGCAATTTCTAAAATCTCAGGCTCACCAATCAGGGTTTTACCATCAATATCAAAACGGCTGATACGGAATTTAGCAACGTCGATATCGTGAATTTTGCCTAGATTATGGTCTAAACGCTCAACCTCAAGCCAATTTGCATCAGGCGTCACCATGCGCCATGAAGCCAGAATATCCAGCGCCGTGCCCCAAAGCACGGCTTTTTTACCGCCCGCATTCATGGCAACATTACCGCCGATACAACAGGCATCCGCAGAAGTAGGATCACAGGCAAACTCAAGGCCTGCTTCAGTAGCGGCCTCCATCGCTCGGCGCGTGACCACGCCAGCGCCGCAATGCAGCGTTGGCACTTGGCGGCTTACGCCCGGCAAAGTGCGCATTTCAACACGGCCAATGCTGTCTAATTTTTCGGTATTAATCACCGCTGAGCGATTGGTTAGCGGGATTGCGCCGCCGGTATAACCAGTACCACCTCCGCGTGGAATAATGGTTAAACCAAGCTCAATACAAGCTTTGACCATGGCGGCCACTTCAATTTCGGTGTCTGGCGTAATGACCACAAATGGATATTCAACGCGCCAATCGGTAGCGTCTGTGACGTGAGAAACACGCGCCAGACCATCAAACTGGATATTATCTTTACGGGTGATTTTGCCTAGTTTGGCTAAAGTCTTTTTACGCAGTGCTTCTGTTTGTTTGAAGTCATCTTCAAAAGCACGCACTGCTTCGCGTGCAGCGACAATCAGTTTGAGCACAAGCGGATTATCTTGTGAACGCTCGTGAATTTCGCGAATACGATGATTAAGTGCCGCAATCAGCTCTTGCCTGCGTTTTTTACTCGCGAGCAAATCATCTTGCAAATAAGGGTTGCGCGTTACCACCCATAAATCACCCAGCACTTCAAACAGCATGCGTGCGGAGCGCCCTGTTTTACGCTCTCCACGTAGCTCGTTTAAAACATTCCAGATGTCTTCGCCCAGAAATCGAATGACGATTTCGCGGTCTGAGAATGAGGTGTAATTATATGGAATTTCGCGTAAGCGGCTGGCCATGAGTGTTCACGTCAAATTAAAGATGCGATTATATCATGGCAGTGCACTGCATTAAACGGTTGCGAGATTGTGGTTATATGGCCTTAATCGATTGCCAGCTAATGACATTCTTGATAAAAAACCTCACAATACCAGCCTTACAAAGGATAGACATTTTCACCATGAAGTCACGATCAAGCACACCAGCAAAAATTCTTATCCCTCTGATCATCGCGGCCTTGCTTGTATTTTTATCCTTGAATTTAAATGATAAAAAACAAGTGCCTAATCTCAACCTTACCACGATTGAGGGCAAATCCATTGCAATGGCATCGTTGCAAGGCAAAATGGTGGTGGTGAATTTTTGGGCAACTTACTGCCCAGGGTGCATAGAAGAAATGCCAGACTTAGTAAGCAGCTATAAGAAATATCACGACCAAGGCTTGGAAATCATTGCAGTTTCAGTTGCCGATGACCCACCCAATCAAGTGCTGAATTTTGCACAAAAAAACGCCCTGCCTTTCCCTGTTGTGCACGATAGTGATGGAAAAATTAGTCAGGCATTTGATAATGTCAGCCTCACCCCGACTTCTTTTATTATTGACCAAAAAGGCCGCATAATTGGTAAAACCATAGGCAAATTAGATTTTGTGAGTTTGCATAAACTACTAGATCAAACGCTTGCGAACAAAGGAACGAAATAATGTTGTGGGTCAAAGCATGGCATATTATGTTTATGGTGACA